>JAAYJI010000282.1 GCA_012523015.1 Candidatus Hydrogenedentota bacterium | reverse complement strand
TTTGAATGCCATGCGCGCCGGCAATTTCTACGTATCCACGGGCGTCACCATCCGGTCGCTCCGAACAGATCTCGGTAAAATCGAAATCGAATCACCGGATACCCACGCCTACCGTGTCCTACGCGATCACGGCATGGTTTTAGCTACTGTGGAGGGATCCGTCTTGCTATACGAACTGCCTCAGGTAACACCTATATCCTATCTGCGCGTTGAGTGCTACGGCGCAGGAACACGCATGGCGTGGACACAACCTTTTTTTGTGGAATAACGCTAATCTCTGCAGCTATAGCGCCGCGGCACAGAGGTCATAAGCCGGTCATGCGGCTCCTGTCTCTTCATGATACGTGATGCACTTCGGTCTCCTTTTCATCGAGTGTCTAAAAGCCTTCAAAAACTGCAATTGGATCATTTTCCATCAAGATGATACACTGATCTTTTGGGTGGAAATAACGGGGTTTCATGCGATGGAAAAAAGCTCCTATAAAAAAGTCCTGTGGATCACGGCAGATGAATTCAGACCTGATTGCATAGGCGCCGCGGGCAACACGCTCATCCAAACGCCGAATTTAGATCTTTTGGCACGAGAGGGGGTGCTTTTTAAAAATGCCTTCTGCCAAGGATCTCCGTGCGCGCCGAGCCGAAGTTGTATGCACACAGGGCGGTATTTGTGTTCCACCGGCGTTCTCGATAATTTAACACCCTTGGCCGATGCCCACGACAGTCTGCCCGCCCTTGTAAGTGAACACGGGTGCAAAGCGGCTATTGCCGGCTATAATGATTATGCCCGTGACCCTGCAATTTTACCCGAAGGTCACCCCCACCGAAACGCATTGAGCTATGATCATTTTTTACCGGGCTATGAAGTGGTACTCAAGCATGATTATGACAGCCCGGAATGGTATCAATGGCTTCAAGAAAAGGGCTATGCCGCAGACGATTGTAACCGTGAAACCATGTATAGCCATCAGATTCCTACTGAAGGCAGAGGCGGCCATTTGCCCCTCTATTTCCCCGCCCATTATAAAGCGGAACATAGTGAGGCACGCTTTGTAACAGAAAAGGCAATTCGCTATTTACAAAGCCAAGAAAAGAATGATTGGCTTTTCAGCCTCAATTATATTAAACCCCATGGGCCTTATATCTGTCCTGATCCCTATCATGCACTCTATTCGCCTGAGGATATGACGGAGCCGCTGAGACGCCCTCAAGAATTAGAGAATGATCACCCGTATATTTCCCGATGTCGCAACGATTGGGCACAAACAGAATTGAAGATTGAGTCGGAATGGCGCGAATTACGCGCCTGCTATTACGGCATGATTAGCGAATTGGATCACTGTATCGGATTGCTCTTTGATTATCTGAAGCAATCGGGACAATGGGAAGAGACACTGAGCATTTTCACGGCTGACCACGGCACGTATTTGGGCGATCACTATCTTGCCGGTAAACCCCATTTTTATGACGCCGCTATTCATGTCCCTATGATCATACGAGATCCTGATTCTGCCGCAGATCCTCTCCGTGGTCATGCAGCGGAAGGCTTCATCGAAAGTGTTGACATTGCGCCCACGATCTGCGACTTCCTCGGTGTGCCCCCACACCCCCGTTTTCAAGGCAAAAGCGTATTGCCCTATCTGCGAGGCCATGAAGGCGCCTCCTTAAAAAATGAAATCTTCTATGAGTTTTATTATTACAATCTATTGCGTGATACAGAGGGTGTCTGTCCGGAGGAATGCCGCTTGTGGGTTGTTCGCGATAAGGCGTATAAATATGTTCAATTCGGAGAAATAGCCATGCCCGCTCAACTCTTTGATTTGAAAAAGGATCCGGGCGAATTTGACAATGTGGCGGCATTGCCTTCCTATGCTCCTGTGGTGGCGGCTTATTGCCAACAATTGATTCGGTGGCGAATACGAAACGAAGATTGCCGACAGGAACAATGGGCGCGACGCTATCGATAGTAAAGTCTTGTTTGAAACTGACGGTAAACGCGGTCCCAACGTAAAGAGATACACCTGCCTCAATCCCAAATCCCGAGACCTTCTATATCCATGGAAGAACTCCATTGATGCGCCCTGACAAGGACAGACGAAATGCTCTTCCATCTCTTTTTCAATGAGTCAAAAAAAAGCCGGGCGCAACTACATCTAAAGATGTAATCGCGCCCGACAAAAGGGTCTATTCTAGTAAAAGGTTATTTGCGTCGGCGAATTACTTGTGCGCCGGCCAAAGCACAGGCAGAGGTCATCAGCGCCAATCCGAGTATGCTGCCAACAGGAAGCGGGGTGTCCGATACGGTAATCCAGAAGTTTGCGCTAATTACGTCTGCAACTAACTCTTTTTCTTCGAGATCATGTTCTACGCCCACTTCAATTTTGTACAAGCCGCTGTCTTCTTCTTGAACATTCAAGAGTTCAAGGACGAGTTCGTTAGCGCCACTGATTACCGCGCCATTGTGATACCACGCGATGGAGGTCGGCATATCATAATAATCTTTTAGCGTGGCGGTAAGCGTAACATTGGAACCAATCTGGTAATAGCCGGCAGGCGCGCTAATCTTTGCAGACGGCAACATGGGTGTCAGGCGCTGGTCCGGATCGAAAACGGCGGCAATGAATTCTTGATCGGAATAGCCTAGCTCTCCGACAAAATACTGATATTCCATGAAGTTGGAAGCGCCATCACCGTCCGCATCTCCAAAAGGTCCCAATTCAGGGACACCGGTTGTCACGGAACCAATGCCGCCTTCGGGCGGTTCCAGACCAATGTCTTTGAGCAGCTTCATCAACTGATCCAACGCATCATAGGTTTGGGGATCACCCAATGTGGCGAAACCGGCAAGGACGCAAGTCAATCCGGAGACCAAACCGGGCGCCAATAAGTTAACTATACTGCGCAGATCTTTTGCAGTAGTAAGCGACAAGGCGGTCACAATCTGTTCACGAAGATAAATAAAATTGGCTTGGAAAGCGGCCGTTGCTTGGGCGTGCCATGGATTTGACGGATTATTCAACGCATGCGCCAAAATGGCCAGTTCATACTGACCATCAGGCATACCATTAGGAGAAACGGGAATGTCGCCATCAAGATCTACCGGTCCGTTGATGTCCATATTGAGACATTGCAGCAGATTTGCAAATTCACCAATTTCTTTTGCCAAAGATACAACGAGTTGAAGGCCACAATAGATTTTATCTGCATAGCGGCAAAAATCATATGTCCCTATGTCCGGCCAAAGAACGGGGGACGTGACTTCAATCTCCACATTGTTGTCGGATTTCCATCTCGGCAACGGCTGCCAGACAGCGCTGTCAACAGCTGGACATCCTGCCCAGTCCGGACCGGGTACCGGAACCCAATCAGCGCCGGCGATGCTTGCCATAGCCGATATGAGAAATATCGGTACAAGCACAGCACAAACAAAACTCGTTTTTTTGATCATCTCCATCACTCCTTCTTAAGTTAGAATACCCTGACACACTGGTCACACCTTGATTTTCTGGAGTACAGCCCGCGTTAAAGCTTATAAAGACGGAACTGTACCTTACATAACCTGTAATTCCATACCGGATTATACCTTAGTATGAGGTATAAAAGCAATAACTTTTTTGGTCAAACCAATATTAAAGAGCAGCGTCGCTCAAATTCATGAATTTTTAAAGTGTTTTAGGTATCGAATTTTCTTTACAAAAAAGATGTCGCTTTTGCTCTTCGCTCAAAATCGCCAGTCTAAAATTTTTTTTTCGTCACGATTTTATTTTTCTATTTTTGGAAATGAAAAATCTCTCTCATTACGGTCTTTTTCTATTTCAAAACTTTCTTTTTTATCCCGAGGCAAAAGCATGATACCATGTTCTTTTCCTGGAGTAGTCAATGCCAAAACAAGATTCCATTACCAAAGACAGCGCTGAAACCGTCTCTTTTTTGAATTGGGAAAAGAGATGGCTTCGTGTATTTCGCATTGCCGTTTTACTGCTCTTTGCCGCATTAACGCTTTACGGCATCTACCAAATGAGCCGTCATAATTGGCAAGAAATAACTGCTTTTTGGTTTTTCCGCTATCGGCTCCTGTTGTTGCTCTTCCTCTTTGCGACTTTAGATATAGCCATGGATGCCGTAGTTTGGAATGGTATTTTACGACAACAGGGCGTCCGACTTAGATTAGGACGAGGTCTCCTTCTTTTTTTAAGCGGCTATGCCGGTCTTTTTATGCCTGTACAAATGGGCCGTTTCTTTCGTGCTACCGAGTTATCACGAATCTACGGCGTATCCCTCGCTGTAGCGACAAAAACAGAAATTACGCTGCTATTGTTTGTAGCAATCTCGTCCGTATCGGTATTTTTTGGATCATTTTTTTGGACTATACAACCGAGTATTGCCTTGGTGCTGCCCTTCCTATTGACAGCGGCCGCCTTGTTTATTTTGTCTTCGGCAGTTCACTTCATCCCCTTCTTATCGAAACAGCTTCCACATGCCTATTTACGCCGTCCCGCCACTTTTATGCTATGTTCGTTGACCGGTATCGGTTGGTTTTTGAATGGTTTTATTTTGTTTTTGATCTGCCGAGAAATCACGACTACGCTCCTGCTGTCTCATACGATTATGATTGTGACGTCTAATCTTTTCGTAGGCATCATAAGCGGTCTTCCCGGCGGCGTTGGAATCACAGAAAGTTATATTGGCGGACTCATGTATTGGTTATCTGCGCCTCCGGAGCATCTGGTTTTGGCTATTGGTGTCTTTCGCATTCTTACATTTTGGATCTGGATTCCTATCGGCTGGCTCGCCTTATTAATGAACCATCTTTTATTTGGGATCGCTAAGGATAAAATAAAACCAAAGGGTGAGGCAATCGGTCGAACTTCGTAATGGTGCTATACTTCTAAAAACCCCATGACTAGAGGAAACGATCCTTATGAATTTTCTACGTCTTACACTGATTCCAATTCTTGCCGGACTCTGTGCATTCCCCACGGCCGCCGATACCTTCAAGGCAGGCACAGCAAACCGAGTCATCACGCCCGATCCCCTGCTCCCCGTTTCCGGCGGCGTGGGCGTGCCTAAAGCGGTTCACGAAAAAAAAGGTGAACTTTGGGCACGAGTATTGGTACTCGAAAATAAAGATACCCGGGTCGCTTTTCTAAGTATCGACACCTTGGGCTGGCCGCGCATCTGGGGCGACAAAATTCGTGATCGCGTCAAAGCTATTGCCCCCGAAAATATTCTCATTGGGGCAACCCACACGCACAGCGCGCCGGACGCCTACGACTTTCCCGATGAAAAGGGCGAACATCACGCTGACCTCAACTATCTGGAATGGGTCTGCGACGAGGCAGCGGCTGCCATCGACGAAGCAGCAGCGAACACGGTGCCCGCGTCGTTAAAAATTGCTGTGGGAGAGGCACAGGGCAAAATCGCCTATAACTACTATGCCCCGAAACTTTATGATCCGCGATGCGCTGTGCTGCAAGCGGTAACCGAGGATGGTACGGTACTCGCTACCTTAGTGAACTATGCGATCCACCCGGAAGTATTGGGCAGCAACAAAGGCATTCTCAGCCCTGATCTTTGCGGACCTTTGTACGACCGCATCGCTTCGCAAGGCGGCGGGCTCGCGCTCTTTTTTAACAGCGCCCAAGGCGGTATGGTCACCGCCGATAATCGAGGAGAAGACGGCGATCTGGAGACCTGGGAAGAGTGTGTCCGTATCGGAGAATTGTTGGCGGATGAGGCATTGCGCATCGTCGCTGACGCGCCCGTACAAGAGGATCCTGTCCTTGTTTGTGCTGCGGCGGCAGTGCACCTCACCGTGACTTCTCCGCTCATGCAAATGATCTTAGATAACAGCTCCATCGCCACAGACATGAAAGACAAAAACATCCTTGTCACCCAAGTCAATCTTGTGACGGTAGGCAGTGCAAAGATACTCACCATACCGGGAGAAGCGCTGCCCAATATCGGGTATTATTTAAAGCGGAACATGAATACGGCGCAGCCTTTTCTTTTCGGTCTGACCAATGACGCTTTCTGTTATATGCTGAGCAAGTATGATTTCAATAGCTTCAAACGTTATGAATATATTTCGGAAACCAGTTTGGGTGAAATGGCGGCGGAAGAATATATAGAACAAGCCCTGCGTCTTATAGAAAACGTTTCCCATTCGGAAACCGTCGCAGAATAATCCCTAGCATGCGGAACAGCGCGTGGGCTTCACAGCTCAATTTGAAGCGGCGCCGATCTCTTTCAAGAAAAGAATACAGTTTTTATGCCTTATACACAGACAGAAGCAGTTGTGTTAAAGAAAGTTGATTTCAGCGAAACCAGCGTCATCGTCACCTTTCTTTCCCCTCATTATGGGCGTCTTGCCTGCATCGCAAAAGGGGCACGACGAAAAGGGAATCCCCTTCACGCCGCCTTAGACACCTTTAATCGATTGGAACTCACCTGTGCTTGGAAAGAAAGCCGGCAGGTGCAGCTGCTCATTGACGCGAGCGTGCTCGATAGCTACAGCACGCTTAAACAAGATCTTGAACGGAGCGCTGCAGCCGCCTTTATACTGGAAACTGCTTTTCATGCTGCCTTAGCAAACCATGCTGCCGAAGAGCAGTACAATGCGGTAATTTTTGGCTTGGAGTCGTTATCGGAAAAGACTAAGGAGCCCCTTGCTGTCGTTATACCCGTCATCTACGCCCTGTTAAGAGTCTCGGGCGTGGCGCCTACCGGCAGCGACGACAGCATTCACCCTTTTTTACGGGGATCGACTTTGGCGGAACGACAGGAAATAATACGTGTCCTTCATGGCTTAGCTGAAGGAAAAGAGGAACTAGCTCTGTCCATGGGCTTGACAGTGGTAAACTTTCTGTACCGCTACGCCTCCTATCATCTGGAAGCGCCGTTAAAAAGTTTTTCTTTCCTTAACAGTGTCTTCAAAATCCATTAAAATATGGACAGCCATTATTCCTGCAATTCAGCGCGCGGAAAACTTCCCAAGATTTTGATATTTCGCGCGTGATCGCCCACTTCTTCCAACACATCGGCTACGCCCGGATCTTCGAGGTGCCCCAAAAAGTCAATGAAAAAGACATACTCCCAAGCTTTGAGCTGGGACGGCCGCGATTCAATGCGCGTCAAATTAATATTGCGCCGCGCAAAGGGCAAGAGCATATTGTACAAAGCGCCCGGCTTGTCTTTGACCCAAACCAAGATGGAGGTCTTATCATCGCCGGTAGGTTTCACCATTTGGTGTCCCACCACCATGAAACGGGTGTAGTTATGGGGCGCGTCCTGAATGCGCTCACACAATATTTCCAAATTATAACGCTGTGCGGCGAGTCGGCTTGCGATAGCCGCGGCATAAGGTTCTGACGCCGCACGACGCGCCGCCTCGGCAGTGCTGCTGATCTCAATCAATTCTGCAGTGGGGATATTCGCGCGCAGCCAATTTCTGCATTGTAAGAGGGCGTTGTCTTTTGAATAGACCCGCTTAATTTCTTTTAGGGGGCAATTCGCCAAAAGATTTTGCGTGATGTGGAGCAACACCTCATTGACCACTTTGAGTTCAAAAGAAATAAAACAGTCTAAGGTGTCACTGACAGATCCGCCCATGGAACTTTCAACGGGAACAATGCCGTAATCAACGCGTTTCCGCTCCACTTCGGTGAAGACGTCAAGAAAGGAGGGCAAGGGATGGTATTCTGATGCAATACCAAAAATGCGTAAGGCAGCCATATGGCTGAAGGTGTCCTCAGGTCCGAGAAACGCGACACTAGTCGGTTTTTCCAAGGCACGTATGGCACTGATCACTTCGCGATAAATGGAGTGGATGGCTTTGTCGCCCAAGGGCCCGGGATTATTTTGTGCCAATTTGGTCAATACGGCTTTTTCCCGTTCGGGGACATAAATCGGCGCTTGTGTACTGCGTTTCAAATCACCAATGGCTTGCGCTGCTTTCGCGCGTTCATTCAACGCCTGAATAATTTCTTCATCCAACAGATCTATTTTTGCCCGCAACTCATCCAAATTCACAGCATTTCCCTTTTTAGTTATCGGCGCTTAATGAGTCGAATCGGCGCCAAGGCCACCATCAACATTCTTGTTCGGTCGTTATCGAATCGGACGCGTGCCTGCAATTTTTTTCCGGAACCCTTCACGGCCATTACATAACCGCGCCCGAACCTCGCATGTTCGATAATATCGCCGGTATGTACGGCTTCCGCAGTGGGCGGATCCACTACCGGCTTCGGTCGTTCACCGACTATTCTCGCTTGTTTAAGTGTGCCGTCATAATTAATTTGTTGCAGGCGCTCCAAACCGGCTTCTTTGAGGAAACGGCTCGGCGTCCTGCCATTATCTGATATACCATAAACCATGCGTGATTGGGCAGCGCATAAGCTCAGACTTTTTCTGGCGCGGGTCATGGCGACATAACAAAGCCGTCGTTCTTCTTCCAAGTCGTCGTCTTCATCTCCAAATCGGGACATAGGAAAAAGGCCTTCTTCCAAACCAATCACGTAAACGTGGTCAAACTCCAATCCTTTGGCACAATGACAGGTCATTAATGTCACTTCATTGCCCCGGTCTTCCCACTGGTCTACGTCGGAAACCAAAGCCATTTCCTGCAGGAATTCCTCAAGCCTGCTGCCTTCAGACTTCGCGCTGTATTGACGGCATGCAACGATGAATTCATCTATAATTTCAACGCGATTCCGTGATTCTTTTTCGTCACTTTGCTTCACGTAGCCTCGATAATCAATACCATTGATTAACGCTTCTACCGCCTCTTCCAAAGGTTTCGACGAGGCATCACGTATGAGCTGATCGATAACACCCGCCAAATTGGCGGCGGCATTTCGTGCCCGCGTAGAAACAGCATCGTTCAACTCACATTCGCGGACTGCCTGCAACAAGGTTATCCTGCGTAAGCGCGCATAATTTTCTATTTCTTCTTTGCTCGCGTTACCAATACCTCGAGGCGGCACATTGATAATACGGCGTAATGACTCATCGTCATCGGGATTCACGGCAAGGCGCAAGTATGCCAAAATATCTTTGATTTCTTTGCGGCTGTAAAATTTAATGCCGCCCACGATGGTATAAGGGATTTGACGGACACGCAGCGCTTCTTCCATGATTCGGGCGACGGCGTGGGCACGATAGAAAACAGCAACCTGTCCGGGCGGCAGGCTGCGCCGCTGTATATCCTGCGCCACAAAGTCCGCTTCTTCGCCTGCATTATGCGCAGAAAAATAGCGTATGGGATCGCCTTTCCCATGTTTGGTGAAAAGGCTTTTACCGAGCCGGTTCACATTGTGGGCGACCAACGCATTCGCCGCGTTCAAAATGTTCTGGGTGCTGCGATAATTTTCTTCAAGCCTATAGACCTGTGCATCGGGAAAATCATTGGAAAAATCCAAAATATTGTTGATATCCGCGCCGCGCCAAGAATAAATACTTTGATCTTCATCCCCCACAACCAGTAAATTGCTGTCTTCCCCCAAATTACGGGCAATCAAATATTGGCTGCGGTTCGTGTCTTGGTATTCATCAATCAAGATATGTTGAAAGCGTTCACGAAATCGTTCACGCACCTCGGGAACCGTCTCTAAAAGGTAGGCGGAAAGGGCGGTAAGATCATCGAAGTCCAAGGCAGAACTTTTAAGGAGTGTTTCGTGATAGCGATTCCACAACTCCCGATAGCTTTCTTCTTCGGGAGAATCGGGTCCTTCATCCCAAGTCGGGAAAGGCTCGACTTGTTTGATCGTGCTGATATAGCTCAGCGCCTCTCTTGGGATGACTGCTGTAAAGGTCTTTGGCAATTCTTTGACCAATCGTTTCATCAGTGCGAGCTGGTCCGTATCATCAAAAACGATAAAGTTCTGCGGCCGGTTCAAGTGGCGTGCTTCACGACGCAACACGAATAAGCCAAACGAATGGAAGGTGCCGATAAAAGACGGCACATAATCCAATTTGATACGCTTTCCAAAGCGGCTGCTCATTTCGGCTGCCGCCTTGTTGGTGAAGGTCAAGGCCAATAGGCTGCGCGCACTTACGCCGCGTTCTTCAACCAAGTAAGCCATACGCTCAACAATGACTCGTGTTTTCCCGCTTCCTGCTCCTGCAAGAATTAAGACGGGACCATCGGGAGCGGTAACTGCCGCTTGCTGTGCTTCATTCAATGTAATCATGAGAATTTATCTAAAAAGCTTTCTGTTAGACCGAAAACGCTATTAATAACGGGATCAGCCTCGCTAAATCTTGTTGTAATGCCATGGGTGTAGTCACCACCACGTAGCCTTGGGGAAAAGCATAGGCGTAGCGGGAACTGTAGTATAACACAGCCTTACACGCCGTTTATCACCGCTCTCCAGGCTAGCGCGAAATAGTCGGAGAGATTTTCCTGTGCCCGAAATAATTGTTAGGACAGTTGGTCTGAGCCCCGTTGCTTTACATCGGACAAAAGTCTTGTATCGGACTTCAAAACCGGTAAAACAAGACGGTTAATTATTCACAGTAGCCTTAAAGGCTTTGGTATACTACGGGCTGATCTTTTAACCAATTTACAGTCCATTAACTTCAGAAAAAGGGAAACTCTCATGCGTTTAAAAGACAAAGTTGCTGTGATTACCGGTGCAGGTCAGGGAATGGGTCGTGAAGCGTCTGTGCTCTTTGCTTCAGAAGGGGCGTCTATTGTCGGTTTGGACATCAATGAAAAATTCTTGCAAGAGACCGCGGCGCTCGTCGAAAAAGCAGGTGGTTCCTTTTGCGCGGTTGTAGGCGATGTTTCCAGCGAAGCGTCGGTCAAAGAAGCCATTGACGCGGGTGTCAAAGGTTTTGGAAAGATAAATATTCTTTATGCCAATGCCGGCGTCTTATGGAAAGATCGCGACCGCTCCGTTATTGAGACAACAGAAGAGAATTGGGACATCGTTCAGGCGATCAATCTGAAAGGACCCTTTTTCCTGACGAAGCACGGCATCCCCGCGTTGAAAGCGGCGGGCGGCGGCTCCATTATTCTTGTGGGATCCATTTCCGCGCTGGCAGGCTTTGAGTTGGCCCAGGACTCTTACACTTGTGCGAAGGGCGCGCTCATTTCGCTGACCAAATCCCTTGCCGTACAGTTTGGTCCTGATAATATCCGCACCAACATCATTCATCCCGGCATGATTGATACGCCTTTGCAAGCACCTTACCTTGACGATGAAAAGAAACAAAATATCGCATCCGGCATTCCTTGCCGACGCTTAGGTATGCCCAAAGATATCGCCTATGCAGCCTTGTATTTGGCGTCTGACGAATCTTCCTTCTGCAATGGTTCTGAACTGGTGGTGGACGGCGGCTTTTACGCCATGTGATCCCTTATCAGACCGCAAGCACGGAGATTGAAAAAGAGGCTAGGACTTCGCCGCAGCGTTTCAGGCATTGTCCTTGAACCAACGTACAAAGCGGGCGATGCCCTCATCCATACTGAATTGCGGCGCATAGCCTAAACATGCCCGGGCGTGGCTGATATCTGCATAGGTAATCTCCACGTCTCCGGGCTGCATGGGCTGCCGGTCGATGATTGCTTTTTTCCCGGTATGTTTTTCGATAAGGGCAACCAACTCCGCTAAGGTAGTAGTCTTGCTTTCGCCTAGATTAAAAATCTCGTAGTCAAAGGGCTTATCCACACATTGCAGAACGCCTTGGATGATGTCATCAATATAGGTGTAATCCCGGCGTGTGCTTCCATCCCCGAATAAGGGGATGGGCCGCCCTTCCAAGATCTGACGGGTAAATTTATGGATCGCCATATCGGGCCGCTGCCGCGGTCCATAGACCGTGAAAAAACGCAGCATTGACACGCGCAGTCCATAGAGATGATGATGCACCCAAGCTTGCAATTCATTCATGCGCTTCGTTGCCGCATAAGGGCTGACAGGCCGCATGACAGGATCCGTTTCCTGGAAGGGAATGCTTGTACTGCCGCCGTATACGGAGGAGCTGGAAGCGAATACCAAGTGGGATGTGTTGAAATCGCGGCAGGCATCGAGAATATACTGACCGCCAATCACATTGACCTGATGATATAAAATGGGATCACGTAAGGAGGGCCGAACCCCGGCACGGGCGGCAAGATGGACCACCACTTTAGGCTTTTCTTTTTCGAAAACTCCGCGCAGCGCGTCGACGGCACAGATATCCAACTCGTGAAGACGAAAGGATTCGTGCTGCATGAGTGCGCACACATTATTCCGCTTGATTGCAGGCGCGTAATAGTCATTAAAGTCGTCAATACCGATAACGGTATCGCCTCGTTCAATCAAACGCTCGGCAAGATGAGAACCGATAAATCCCGCCACACCCGTTATTAATACGCGCTTCATGATATGCCTTTCTCGGAACATGGACACTCGTGCATGGATCTTGTTTTATAGGACAAGGGTCATTGTAACAAGACTTAGGTTTAAAAACCCATGACATGAATTATTCATGATGCGGTTCTTTTGAGACAGTCACCCGCAGCGCTGCACGGACACAGGAAGGACAGGATTTTAATGGTGAAACTTCTTGTTGCGCGCCTTTTCATCGGCTATCTTTTGCGGCGCGGTCAAGATTCGACCTTGATAACAAGAACCCTGTCGCAGGATTCGCTTCCTCCCATCCGAGGTGTACGGATATTTTTTGACGGAATCTTGGCGCAAACTTCCGGATAGGCCAGATCTATCTTCAAGATCGAGCTCCGGACATAACACGGCTAGGATCGTTTTAAACGCGAAAGATCGGATAAGCCGCCGGATTAGTTATTCGGCGCCGGTTCGGATTCAAACAATCCTTCCAAAACTTTCAATAAAACGTTCACTTCAATGCCATAGGCGGCGCATACCTGCTCGATGGTCTCGATGGTGTTGATTTGGCAGTGGGCGCATCCACCCAGGTGAAAGGCGGCGAAAACTTCGCCCGCCCGCGGGTGCATTTTAATGGCATCGGCAACTGCCATATCCGGCGTAAAACGTTTTTCTGCTGACATGATACATTCCTTTTTGGACTTATTGGATTGGTGTAACTCTAGATTCCGGTAAGCTTTTCCACCGGTAGTGGTTGATATAACACCACCAATCTTACTTTTATGCCCATCAAAGGAGAATAAAAATCTATAGCATTATCGTTAGAAAATCAAGTCAATCCGCCGTCCGATAACGGCACTCTCATAACAAGCCTTCAGTATAACTTGGCTATGACGTCCATCTTCGCCGCTCACAGGAATGTCCGTGTTATCCAGAATCGCTTGTGAAAATGCTTCCACTTCTGCGCGGTACATATTAACAGGCTCGGGTCGTACAAGCATTTCACCGCCTTGGGCATCTCGGCTTTGATCCGCTTCGTAGTCTCTTGAATCCGATTGGAGCCGAGCGACCATGTGTCCCGATTCGCCTTGCCCGATGGTTCCTTCTGCCAGAATACTGCCCAGCGATCCATATAATTCGAGGCGATTCAAGGAGGCTGTATCGGGCACGTTGAAGAGGCAATCCACCACGGCTTTCGCCCCGGATTCAAATTCTAAGAGTACCACTGCCGTATCTTCCACAGTGTAGTTGTGTACGAGATTGCCTGTGATGCACTGCACGTTGACGGCACTTCCCAAGAACATTTCCAACAAGTCAATGCAATGACCACCCATATCCATCAGGCTGCCGCCCCCGCCGGTGGTGAGATCTTGACGCCACGCGCCTTCTATAGGCGGATACCAACAGGACAGCTGGGCTCGACCGAGCACAAGCGTACCCAAGCGTCCCTCCTTTATGAGGGCAAGGGCTTCTTGGTGCTGGGCATGAAAGCGCATCATGAAACCAATGCCCAGCTTTACGTCCCGCTCCTTACAGTGTGCCAAGGCTTGATCGCATTCGGCAAGGGTCATCGCCAAAGGCTTTTCACAAAACACGTGCTTGCCTGCATCTGCGGCACGGCATATTTGTTCGCAATGGTCGACCGCGGGCGTGGCGATGTAAATCACATCTGCATCGGATGTCAAGAGCTCTTCTTCATTGGTACACGCCTTTGCGTCGAAGCGCGCTGCCACGTCAGCGTTCACGTCTTGATTGATATCATAGACTGCGGTTAAGACGGCATTGTTAGCTTGAACAATACCTTCAGGAATGGTACGGCGCTGCGCAATACCTCCGGAACCGAGTACGGCCCATTTTAATTTCATGTCGAATTCTCCTTCGCTTGGGTCAGGCGGAATAAGCGGCAATGACTTTCTTAATACCCTCAGCGATACCGTGCATGTGGGCTTCTTCATAGGTTGGAAAAATGAAGGTAATAAAGGTTCTGGATTGATGCCAGACCGCATTGGGCACTTCCACTTTGCTGTAGTCAACCGACTCGGGATCCGTAAATTCTTTGGATTTAAAGGGGAATCCCGAATTGCCGTAAGCTTGATGATTCCGATAGGCGCCTTCCGTATGGCATTGGGGCCAAAATACATTCCAGCATGGCGCGCCTTCAGCGCCCAAGGCTTGGAGGAAAGTCGTCATGTCACAGTTCATCTTGTCTATATCTAGGGTAATCGGAAATACATACCATCCGTTTTTACGCTCGTCGGTGTCGACCGGCAAGTACAAGATTTGGGGTATGTCGGCGAGTGCCTCAAGCAAGATTTCCGCATTGCGCCGGCGGCGCGGCATATTCCAATTGTCCATACGATCCAGTTCTGCCAACCCAATAGCAGATTGCATTTCGGTCATACGATAATTAAATCCGACCATGGTATGGATATAGGGCAACTTTTGCTCCATCTCTAAGAGGCGCAACCGTTCGCGCACATCATAGCCGTGATCGCGGAAACTACGGCAGCGCCACGCCACTTCTTCATCGTCGGTGGTGACCATGCCCCCTTCGCCGCCGGTGGTGAAGGTTTTGTTTTGGCAAAAGCTGCAGGCGGCCACATGACCGAGGGTTCCCGTCTTCCGCCCTTTATAAGAACCGCCAAAGGCTTGGGCATTATCTTCAACAATGTACAAGTTATGTTTTTCTGCCAACGCCAATAAAGGCTCCATATCCACCACATTCCCGTAAAGGTGAACGGGCATAATGGCTTTGGTACGGGGTGTAATCAGTTTCTCCACACTCTCCACCGATAGACAATGATCTTCTCGATTGACATCAGCGAAACGCGGCACGGCGCCTGCCTGTACGACAGAAAAAGAGCTCGCAATAAAGGTATAGCTGGGCACGATAACTTCATCGCCGGGTCCGATATTCAGTCCTCCCAGAGCGGTATGCAGCGCGCTGGTTCCGTTGCTGGTTGAAATGGCGTATTTTGAACCCTGCCATTGGGCATAGCGTTTCTCAAACTCCATGCCCCGCTTTCCTGTCCAGTAATTGATTTTCCCGCTACGCAAGGTTTCTGTCACCTGATCGATCGCGTTGTCGTCCAGACAGGGCCAAGGCGGCAGAGGCAAGGTAAGCGCTTTGGATCCGCCGTGAATTGCCAGTTTTTCAGACATGGTTTAGACTCCTATTCAGTTCATGGTTATTATCTATCAAACAAATCTAAGTCGGTCACCGTTACTCAATTTCCGCTAAGGGTAATTTCACGGGCTCTTTCGTTTCATAACATTGAAGTGCTGCAAAAATAACAGAGTGGGTATGCACCGCATCCGCCAAGTTACAATGGGATTCTCGGTCGTTGAGAATGCAATCGACAAAGTGATCCATTTGTCCTTGGAAAGGATGGTGTTTTACATCGGCACTGACGGGCTGGATACTTGGAATGGTAATCCAATCATTTTGTCCGGGAAATTTATGGGACCAGATACGATTATCTTTGATGGTACCCCGGTTACCAAAGACTTCTAAGGGAAAGGCATAGGGCATGATACATCCATAATTGGCAGTCACTTTCCCCATGGATCCATCACTGAACTTCATAAGCACCACTTCCAGATCATCGTATTCGAGGGGAGGCGCTTTCTTCCACGTATTCTCGAAATAATCGTACTCCACCTCTAGCCCTTTTCGATAGCCGCCGGACCAAGCGAAGACCTCAACAGGCACAGCCGCCGCGTTCGGATCTTTTGAAGCCAACCAACGGCATGCGTCTAAAGAATGGCATCCTGCAACCAACATGGCGCTGACACCTCGTTCTTTGGTGCGCCCTTCTTCATAGCCCGTCCACCAACTGGCGATGTCATGCTGATAGTCGGCTTCCGTATAAAAGATATCGCCAATGGCATCATCTACAATCAAAGATTTCAGGGTCGCAATCATGGGATTCCAACGGAGCACAAAACTGACGACCGACTTGACGCCCGCCTTCGTCACCGCATCAGACATGGCACGCATATCTTTGGGATTGTTGGCAATGGCTTTTTCAATAACCACATGCTTCCCCGCTTCTGCGGCGGCAATGGTATTCTCCGGATGGAGCTGTTGGGGCGTACAAATGGAAACGATATCAACCCCTTCATGGGCCAAAGCCTGTTCATAATCGGTGTAAAAGCTAAGGTTTTCCAGCCCTGCCTCTTCCGCCCGCTTCTTGCAGCTTTCCAAGCTGCGGCTTGATATGGCGACAATCTCGCTGTTGGGATTCTTTTTGAAAGCCCTGATATGCTCACCTGCAACCCACCCTGCTCCGTGAATTAAGACGCCGAGTTTCTTCGCTGTCATAAGTCGCTCCTTTCCTGTTCTAATCGCTGCGCTTCCTTATAAAGACCACCCTTCTCGGAAATGACTGTTAATTAAGTATTCCGCATCCGGTGCGTTGGGGAAGGCCAATGCGTCCCCGTCCCAATGCAATTTACGGTCGCTGCGAATGGCAGCAACGCCCAATTGCACAATTTCGGTTAACGGCCCGGTATAGTCAAAATTGGCCGCTGCCGGCTCGCCGCCCTTGCAGGCGCGAACCCATTCTTTATAATGCCCGATAGAACGGGGAATCGTTGGGGGCGGCGTTTTGTATTTGCGCATGCGCTCATCAGGAAGTAATTGGGGATTACTGCCGTAGCAACCGCAGATTAATTTTCCTTTATCGCCGACAAAGAGGACGCCGCCATCGCCATCCCCCATTTTCCGCCCATCTTTCAATTCATCAGGACGGGGCGGCATCAAGCCGCCGTCATACCAATGAACCACCACAGGAGACATACCCTCTCGGGCGGGGAACTCCCAGCGTACGAGCGCGGCGGCTGTTGTGGTTTCCGGATGAACGGTACCTTTGGGCAGCTCCACGGCATGGGGAGTAGCTTTCGACGGAAGCCGCGCAGAACTGGCTTCGACGGTTTCGGGTCGGCCCAGACGGAGCGCCCAGACAACGGGATCCAAGAGATGACAGCCCATGTCGCCGAGTGCGCCGGCGCCGAAATCCCACCATCCCCGCCAGATAAACGGCAGGTAAGCGGAATGGTAAGGACGATAGGCAGCCGGACCCAGCCACAGATCCCAATCCAAGGTATCGGGAACAGGCGGTTGATCTTCAGGGCGGTCAATACCATAGGGCCACCATCCGCCGGGGCGTGTCGTCCAGATATGAACCTCTTTCACGTCGCCAATGGCATCATCCCAAATCCATTCGCAGAGTTGGCGGATATCATCGCGGGCGTGCCCCCAATTACCCATTTGTGTGGCAATGCCTGCAGCCCGTGCCGCTTCGGTCATCACCCGCACTTCTTTGAGCGAATGTGCCAAAGGCTTTTCACAAAAAACGTGCTTGCCTTTTTCGATAGCCGCCAAGGCAGCCACGGCGTGGATATGATCGGGCGTAGTGATAACCACTGCGTCAATGTCATCGCGGGCATCCAACATTTCACGAAAATCTATATAAGCGGCACAGCCATCTTCCGGACGCCCTTGGTGCTCATAATAGTCATTGACCATTTTTCGGGCAGTTTCTCGGCCGGCAACACCGCGGCCCATATAGGGACCTTCTTCAAATACATCACAAACAGCTACAACCTGAACATCGCGGTCTTGCAGGAAGACTTCAAGGTTATATTTACCCTGCCAGCCTACGCCGATAAACGCCATGTTTAGTTTTTCATTGGCGACAGCCCTTTTAACCGATTGACCATGAATAGGCATTGCGGATAAAGCGGCTAAGGCGGCTCCTCCTTGAATAAAGCGGCGTCGTGTTAGGGAAGGTTGAGGAGAAGATGCTGCGGGCAAGTCCTTCCTCCGGTGTTGATCTGCCATGGTACTTATTATCCTCTCATGGTTCGTGCACATACCCCTCTTATTGGTACATACTCCTAAAGACAGCTCGTAGTATGATTGTGCCATCAAAACATGATGTTGTGCAAATACCAGCTGTCGCCGTTCCTGCAAAATTATGATAAGATGCATTTTGACCGGTGCTTATGATTAAATGAGTCTGATTGGCAGCGTAGCCGATCACGCCATCAAAGTCTTTAAAACGTATCAAAGGATCTGAATTCATGGAAACATCAAGACGTTTATTTCTTGCCGGAAGCGTGGCGGCAGGTTTATTGGCAACAACAGGGTCAAAAGCAGAAGACACTTCCTCACCCAAAGAAAAAGTATGGCGCTGCGGCCTCGGTATGAACGGATTTATGTCTTCCTCGGATACTTTCAACAAAACCTATCCCATCTGGGAAGTGCTCCAATTCACAGCCGATACGGGTTTCGACGGTGTTGAGCTGGTTGATGGCTGGCCCATGGGGCACTATCCCTCGGCCGATGAATCCGAGCGTATCGCTGCGTTGCGCCGCATGCACGATTGTTACGGTCTTCAGATCTACAGCATGCAAACCGGCGGTTCCGATGCCCACTCGGTCAATCCGCGGGCCAGGCATGCATGGCTGCGACAATTCCGAAAAGACCTGCGCCTATGCAAAGCGCTGGGCGGTGAATTCATCGGTGTATGGCCGGGCGGTGGACTCGAAGGCAACCCTACTGTGGATCATGCTATTGAATGCCTTGCGCTGAGCTATCGTGAAGCGGCGCAAATCTGTGCCGATGAAGGCATGTATATGTCTTTTGAAATCGAGCCGCCTTTTATCTTCAACACTTTTGAACATTTACAAAAAATCCTGGCCGCCGTGGATCATCCTGCCTGTAAAACGAATTATGATCCAAGCCACTTTGATCTCATGTGGGGCAGTAAAGGTAAGCCTGAGGAGATGCTTGAAAAAGTGGGCGTCGAACATATCGGTCATGTTCATTTGACCGATACCGACGGTACCCTATTCGGCCCCACGTCGAAACATCTGGCATGCGGTGACGGACACTGCGACATTGCAGCATCCCTGAAGATGCTGTGGGAAGGCAATTACTCCGGCTGGATTATGATTGACGCGTGGATGATTGAAGATGCTTATGACGCGGCGCGAAAAGGCAAAGAAGCCATTGACGCCGCGCTGAAACGCTATCAAGGATAAGGCTTTCCGCTACCACAAGCCAACAAGATGAAGTACACAGTGGAAGTATCTTAGTCCACTTCGTGCTGTTGCTCTGCGATAAAGCTGCTGAGCGCCTTGATATTTTGGGCAAAGCGCCGCACATCGATGATTTCGCGGCGGCTGTTGTCGTTGCCCCGTGCTTCCAATTTCCCTTGTTGCACCCAAGCGCCCCGATCATCTAAGGCGGCGATAATTTTCGTTACCGTCTCAGTATCTGCAGAGGCGGCTTTCTTGGGGGCCGACGCCTCTTCTTTTTGCGCAGTCGAATCATTCCGTAATTGCAGATATTCCTTTTCAATGGCATCCAGAGCAGACCCGACCACAAAAGAATAATGGGTAGGCATAGATGCGTCACTGTAGGTCAGTTCATAGTCAAGGGTAAAGTAAAGGGGTGTGTTGGTTTCCAATTCATAGAAGCGCGCCAATTTTCCATCGGGCCGCAGTGATGCACGAAAATAGTTCAGGGCTCGTTCTATGCTATCCAAATAACGGGTGTCTTCGGTCTTCTTATAGAGCTCTAAAAGCAGCCGCAACACGCCTTGTGATTCTCCTCCGGTAACGGCGGGCGGTTCAAATTTACGCGCCCACGCAGGATGCATATTAAAATCGTACTGTTGCGCCCAAGCAGGCTGCGGATCGGGCATTTGCGCCAACAACACAAACTCACCGCCCCGTAGAGCACTGGCACGGTAGCGATCATCTTTATAAATATCAGCGGTCAAGAACATGAGCGTAATCACATCGGCCAATGTATTGTCGTTGAGGGTATAAAAGCTGCCGAAACTCTCTTTCACATACTCCCGAGACCAGCTTTCCGGATAACTTGCTTTCATCACAGGAAAATCCTCGGGATTGGGAAATTCACGGTACCGTTGCGGCCAAGCGCCGTTGGGATACTGTGCTTTCACGAGACAATCCAAGCCGTAGCGCGCCGCCTCGTGAATCTCGGCATCTTTGAATTCCAGAGCCTGATCGGTAAGCGCAAGACAACGGAGCGCCGCTTGGGTCGTATCATCATCGAGGGTTGAGATATTACGCTGCTTGCTGCCGCCGCCTTTACGGTAGGCGTATCCATCGCGTTTTTCCGGATCAAATTCAATGTGATATTCCCAACCGCCGGAGACTAATTGACCGGCAACCAAGGCACGAGCCGTTTCAACGGCCGCCTCAAGATAATAGGCGTCCCCTGTGTTGTGATACACCTCCAGATAAGCCATGCCGATAGAAGGTGTGCCGGGCGGCTGCACCCACGCCTGTGAGGCACTTGCTTTTTCTTCCCCTTCACGATGCTGCAAGTCGGCTGAGTATTTCCAAAGGTATCCGCCTTGTATACTCACTTCGGTTCTGAAAAAGTT
>JAAYJI010000281.1 GCA_012523015.1 Candidatus Hydrogenedentota bacterium | reverse complement strand
GGCGCGACTATCGCGAATATGGCGGTGGGATGGTGACAGATTGGGGCGCCCATCATCTTGCCATCGCCCTATGGGGTCTGGGCATGGATGAAAGCGGACCGAAGGAAGTACATCCGCCCGAAACAGCCGGCGACGTTCAAGGGGCAACTCTTTATTATGAAGGTGATATCCCCGTAATCCACACGAAGAGTTACGGCATTCATTTTTATGGCAGTGACGGAGAAGTAAAAGTCAATCGCGGCAAAATTGAATTCTGGCTGGATGGTAAAAAAGTTGCAGGCTTCACGTCGCGGGAAGATAAAAGCAGCTTAGGTTCCGTACTCGCTACGCTGCAAAAAGATTTTCTTGATTCCGCGAAAATCAAATTATATGACAGCCAAGATCATTTACGAAACTTCTTGGACTGTGTCGAATCGCGCGAAACACCCATAACCAATGAAGTGGTCGGCGGCCGCAGTGTCATTTGCTGCCATTTATTGAATCAGGCCTATTACAACCATGCCGTCATAAAATGGGAACCCAAAACGATGACGTTTGTTGAAGGCAGCGGCGACCCCAAATGGCTGACCCGTGATTACCGCAGTCCTTGGGAAGTCTGACCTATAACCTTGCGCACGGGACAGGCTGCAGGGCGCTGTCTGCAGTTAATTAATCCAAAAAAGATTGGGGATTCTGAATGACTCAGAATCCCCGTTTCTTTTGGAATTTACTTTTATTTGTCTTCAGCCTCTTCAATAAAGTTGTGATACCGACCCATCCAATAGGGCAGCAAATAAGCAGCGCCATCGTCTTCCACCAGTCCGCTATTGCCGGTATCGGGCACATAAGGATCTGCATTCCATTTAGCAAAACACCGCTCATCAGCAGGAAGAACCCGAGTTATAAGGTCTTTTCCAAAGCGGTTGACCCGGGAAGAGAAGATCACGTCGTCACGATGGCTGTTAGTTGCCCTGAATAATCTTCGGTCTGTGGGGATCTCTTGCAAATTTTCAATGGCCCCGTCAATATCCGCGCCCGCAGGATCAACGGTGGCGTAAACAAAGGTATAAAAGCTCGATTTTTCAGGCTCCACCACCGCATAATGTCGGCGTACGCCTGCGGCCAATATTCTGCGCAGCTTGGGATCTTTTTCCAATTGTAAAATTGGATACCATGCCACAAAACCAAGTTGATCATCACTGTGGTTATTTTCATCGGGAAAATGCTTCTTTGAAATAACAACGTTTTCTAAATAATGATGCTCCACAATGAGTTTTCGATAATGCTCTTCATAGCGTGCATCCCCCGTAATATGATGCGCTACTTTGAGGAAAGACAAAATTTGCAGGGCGTTCAATCCCGACTCCATATAATTCATGGGATTGTTGTTCAAGGATTCGGGATTCCAAAAACCCCAGCGTGTGCGTTTCCCGTTCCAATCGATTAACTGATAATTATTGTTGATGAGATAATCGGTTAAGGCGCGCACTTGCTCTTCAATTAACGCACGTTCCGCCTCATCCTCTTTCGCTACATATTCATAGTAGGTGTAGAAAGCGAAATAATGACCGTCTATTTCGTCGGAAGAAGTGTCGCTTTTCCAATACAGGCTATGATCTTCTGTTGGCCGCCATTGCTTGCTCTTGGTTTTGCCGATCTCTTCGGGAACTACGCTGCGCGCTACCAAACCGGGAATTCCCGACACGTTTTGAAGCATATATAAGGCGTGCATACTCTCCCGCGCAGATACCTTGGCAGCGGGATCTTTTGTAGTGGCAAAACATAGCGACATGGCGGCGACATGATAGGCTGTCCACAGTCCATCGTTATCTTTATCGGGAATAGTATAGGATTGAAACTTATCGGCGTCGTCGAAAACACAATCGGCGACCAAGCCAAAGCGTCGATGCCGTTCATTTACTCTCTTTTCAATAGTAGAAGCCTTCTCAAGCAAACTCGTGCGTACTACGACAATCTTACCCACGCCCTTATCGGTTAGCAGCCAAGCAGCGCTTCCGTCTTCCTTGACAGCAATCGATTTGACCATATCGCCCGGCAAATACCGCTGGCCCGCCCTATAGAACCATTGCCGACCCTGTGCGTAGGGTTTATAAATAATGAGTCCGCGAGCGCTCCCGATCCAAAGCGTATCATTCATATCTATGGCGAGCGCCCTAATATCTTCAACAGGCAGCCCTTGTTTCCCTTGGAAATGGGTCCACTGTCCATCGGTATTGCGCCGGCTCAGACCGAGCGCCGTCCCTACCCACAGGTTATTTTTTGAGTCCAGAACCATGCCGCTGAGGGTTGAGGCAAGGGGGCCATTGACACCGTACTGCTCATATTTGGAGATCTTGCCCTCTTCCTGATAATAGAGTCCTTTCGTCGTTCCTATCCAAGTCAGTGTGCCCTGTTGTACTTCCGCTAATTTCTCGCCGCCGTCAAAAGCAGCTTCCAAATGGGTTTCACAAATAGGCGCCCCTTCTTCCAATCGAATAGAAACAGCATTTTCCCAATCCGGATGAGTCTCAGCTTTGCCGCGCACATGTTCGTCATAGGCGGCAACCGCCACGGCTTCCACTTTGCCGGGGGCAAGGAAAAAAGGCGGGGCCAGCTTTGAGGTTGAGATCTCTTCGGGAAGCCAACTTCCTTGGGCGAGGCTGTGCCCGGATAAACTAAGGAACAATAAAATCGTGATCGTCAAAAATTTTTGCATATTGCTTTCTCCTCTATACTAGACGCGACCGGTTGCCAAAAAGATTCAAGGTTATTTTCAGCGGCCCATTGAGCGTCATTTCACCGAGTCGCCCTAAAAAGATACAATACCTACACAACAATTACTATCCTTTTAACGTTCGGACAAATTCCTTATGAATGTATCACAAATAATAGACCAATTACGGAGCGATCCTAAATTTTGTGCAAACCTGACGACTTGGCGCAGCTTCACACCACGTCCCGGGCGCTACATGCCATTCCCGGATGGGGTAGCGCCAGAGCTGATCGACGGTCTAAAAAAGCGGGGCATTTCAAAACTCTATACCCATCAATTTGAAAGTTTCCAAGCCCTTGAATCCGGTAAGCACGTTTGTGTGGTAACCCCCACTGCTTCAGGCAAAACCTTATGCTACAACTTGGCCGTATTGAACCAACTCTATAAAGAACCTAACAGCCGCGCCCTTTACCTATTTCCTACGAAAGCCTTAAGCCAAGATCAGGTGTCGGAATTGACAGAGACCTTGGACACGCTGGAACTCAAAATTGGCGCCTATACTTTTGACGGCGACACACCCAGTTCTGCACGGTCTGCCGTACGTAATGCAGGCCATATTATCGTAACCAATCCGGACATGCTTCACGCCGGTATCCTCCCCCACCACACCATCTGGATACGTCTTTTTGAAAATCTTAAGTATGTGGTCATTGATGAAGTCCACCATTACCGCGGTGTTTTTGGCAGCCATCTTGCCAATGTCATACGGAGGCTGCGCAGGATTTGCGCCTTTTATGGATCCAACCCAACATTTATTTGTTGCAGCGCCACCATTGCGAATCCGGGAGAATTAGCAGAAAGTCTTATTGAAGAAGCCGTTACAGTAGTCGATGATAATGGTGCGCCGGCGGGAGAAAAACATTTCGTATTTTTTAATCCGCCCGTCGTGAATAAAGAACTTGGAATCCGCGCTTCCAGTGTAAAACAGGCAGGCAAGCTTGCCGCCTCTCTTCTGCTCAAAGGAATCCAATCCATCGTCTTTGCACGGAGCCGCTTGCGCGTCGAAATCTTGACTACCTATCTGAAGGAAGCGATACTCAGACAAGGAGGCGATAAAAATAAAGTGCGTGGTTATCGCGGCGGCTACCTGCCCACTGAACGACGTGAAATTGAAAAGGGTCTTCGAAATGGGGAGGTCATGGCGGTAGTCAGCACCAATGCCCTTGAATTGGGCATAGATATAGGATCCTTGGATGTCTGCATTATGTGCGGCTATGCCGGCGGTATTTCACGGACTTGGCAGCAAGCCGGCCGTGCCGGGCGACGCAGCGATACGGCGTTGGTCATTCTTGTGGCGTCGAGCGCGCCCTTAGACCAATATATTATCGGACATCCCGATTACTTTTTTGAACATAACCCCGAAAGTGCGACCATTGACGCTAATAACCTTTTTATACTGACGAGTCATCTCAAGTGTGCCGCCTTTGAGTTGCCCTTTACCGAAGGCGACGCCTTTGGTGTGGACGCGGCAAGCACAGCGGAACTTTTAGATTTTCTCGCGCGGCATCGGGTCTTACGGAAAACACGAAATCGCTGGCATTGGAGCACCGACAGTTATCCTGCTTCGGATATCAGCCTGCGCACCGCGGCGCCGGGCAATGTTGTTATTCTAGACACGACGGACAAGGGCCGTGTCATCGGGGAAGTTGATCTGTTTAACGCTCCTGTTGAAGTATATGAGAACGCGATCTATTTACATGAAACCCGACAATACACGATTGAATCGTTGGATTTAGATGATCGCAAAGCCTATGCACGGCCTGTAGAAGTTGATTATTATACCGATGCGGAAATGAAGGTAGATCTTCGTGTGCTGGAACGCAGTGATGAACGTGAAGAAAACGGTGTCGTGCAATGCCGAGGTGAATTGAGTGTCACCTGGAAACCATCTGTCTATAAGAAAATTAAATTTGGCACCCACGAAAACGTGGGTTGGGGAGAAATTCATCTTCCCGAACAAACCATGCATACGACGGGGTTCTGGATGGAATTTTCGGAACAACTGGCGCAGAAATATGGCTTAGCTCAAGAGGCACTCGGCGAAGCGCTCCATGCCTTTGCCAACGCCTTGCGGCAAGTTGCCCCGGTGCATGTGCTTTGTGATCCCAGCGACATTCTTGCAACCGCCAGATTGCGCGCGCCGGAATCACAAAAACCTTCGATCTTCCTCTATGAACGCTATCCCGGAGGCGTTGGCTATAATACCAAACTCTTCTATCACGCCACATCCCTTTTAGAAGCGGCACTGACCCTTTTAGCCGATTGCAGCTGCCCTGACGGCTGTCCCAGTTGTGTGGGTCCGGTTTTAGAAACCGGTGTCCACGGAAAAATAGGAGCAATGTTGCTTGCCCGCATTAGCTTGGGATTAGATCCGGAGCAATAAGCCGCATTACGAAATACGATCGTGTTGTCAATCCTTATAATCCGTGTTATCATAGTGCTGTAAACAATTGAATTCAGACAAAAAGAGATTTTATGGAGCCTTATACAACAATATTTTCTGACGAAAGCACACCGCAATGGCTATTGGATGCGACGCCTGAAGAAATGCAGCGTGTTTTTAAAGCTTTGTATCGGGTTCACGGATTGTTGGGCGTGCTCACCGATATGGATGCCCTTCTTGAACGTATCAGTGAAGAAGGTTGCCTGTTGGCATGCGCCGAAGGCGCCTCTGTGATGCTTTACGATGAAGCGAAAGAAGAACTTTACTTTAAAGTGGTTGTAGGCGAAACAGACGTTAAAGAAACATTAAAACGGGAAGTGCGCCTTAAGTTGGGGCAAGGTATCGCCGGCACAGCGGCGTTGGAAGGGCGCACCATCCATGTTGAAGATGTATCGAAAGACCATCGTTTCTTTCACGGCGCCGATGATGCAAGCCAGTTTTGTACCCATGATATCTTGGCACTACCCATGTACGAGCGTGGCAAATTGGTAGGCGTATTGGAATTGGTGAATAAAGTCGGTGAAGAATCCTTCAGCCCCTTGGATCGGCACGTCATGGAAATGTTCTCTTCCCTTGCAGCCGCCGCCTTGGTGGGCGCGCGCAAAATCGAACATGAAATCCAAACAGAACGACTTGCCGCCATTGGTCATGCCATCGCCGGTTTGACGCACCATATTAAAAATATTCTCAGCGGAATGATCGGCAGTGCCGAATTAATAGACCTTGCCTTTGAAGCGAATGATTTGAGTCTCGTAAAAAGAACTTGGTCGACCCTAAACCGCAGTGTGAAACGGATAACAAACTTTGTGCAAGATCTCCTACTCGTTGCGAAACCCAATACCCCTTATTTACAGGCATGCCCCGTTCTGCCTGTTGTGATGGACGCTTGCGAATCCATGCAGGATCTTGCCCGGCCCAAAGGGATCAATTTTAAGCTTAACTACGACAATCCGGAATTGACGGTGAAAGCAGATCCGGATGCTTTATTGCGCTGTATTATAAATCTCATCGGTAATGCCTTGGATGCGGTACCTGAGCAGACGGGCCGAATAGAGTTAACAATTGGTAATCACCCCTCAAAATATGTTGAAATTACCGTCAAAGATAATGGATCGGGTATCCCCGTGGAACTGCGCGATCATATCTTTGACATGTTTTTTACAACGAAAGGTACACGGGGCACCGGTCTCGGTCTCGCTTGTTCCGCCAAAATCGCCCGTGAACACGGCGGCAGCTTGAATTTGCTTGAATCAAGTGAAGGCGTGTGTATTCAGTTACTTTTGCCGGCAATGGAATCAAAGACAGTATAGGAGGATCGGAGTGAAAATACCGGCCAGTTTGAAAAATCCGGATGTATTAGGTTGGATTATATATCTTGTACTTACTGTGGTACTCGCATATCCTTGCGTTATGCTCATGTTTAAAATCACCTACGATACAGCGTCAACTTGGACACGCGTCGTGGGCGGTATCTTTGTAGCAGCGATCTTAGCAGGCTTCATCTCTTGGCTGGGTAATGAAATTTGGTTTCGCATTAAACGCCGCAGCAGAAATAAAAAACGTAAAATTGCACGCAAAACAAAAAAATAATTTAAATTTCGTGTCAAAATTCCGCTCTGAACAGAGGGATAAAGGTTTTTTGTCATGACAGAACTTTGGGACTTATCGGCATACGTTCAGGAACATCCTGAAGATTATCCGCGTCGCTGGCGGCTTGCCAAAAAACTATACGCAGCCAATGAATATCTGCTTGCCTTGGAGCATCTTCAGATGCTGCAAAAGGAATGGACACCCAAAATAAATGTGCGCCGCTATGTGGCGGCAACGCTCTATCGATTGGGGCGCTATCCGGAGTCAGAAGAAAGCCTCGAACGGACTATTGCTGAATGGCCGAGTGAAATGGGTCTCTACGAGCAATTAGCGCATGTCTACAATGTAGATAATAAAAAAGACCAAGCATTAGCAACATGGAAAAGAGCCCTGGAAATTCAACCGAATCATGCGCTCGCCCAAAAGGCTATTGCCAAGCTCGAAGCCGTGCTGGAACAAGATAAAACGGATAGATCAACTCCCCTCTGGGGGCTCTTCCCTGCTGACCTTACGACAGAAGAAAAAGAAGAGCTCATGATCACAGGAACCGTTTGCTCTCACTGTGGCGCTCAAAACAGCGACGAATTTGAAAATTGTTGGCAGTGCAACGCTGAACTTCATGTTCAAGAAAAATCCTTTTTAAATACGCCGCCCATAGAAGTACACGGTCCGTATCTGCTGCGCGCAGAAACAGTCGTATCTCTTGCCCTGACAACAAGCTTATTATTACTTGCCTTCTCCGCTTTCTTGGGAGTACGGCTTTACTTGAAGTTCTCGGCGAATAGCGACACCGTCTTTTATGCTTTAGACGACATGTACGAAATCGTGTTGATACCGGCACGACTCATGACCGGAATTGTCCTGCTCCTATGCTGGCCTTTCATCCTGTACGCGTTAATGCGTCTGTCTCGGATCAAAATCACGCCGCCCGGCTTGCTTACCGCTGTTTCCGGTCTTCTGCTGGCATCTTTCGTCGTACCCCTTATCTGGCTGCCCATGCCCTTCCCAATTTTGGCAGTCTTTATTTCATTGGTATTGTCTTTAGGGATTATTCTGTTACCCTTACGCATTGCGCCCGCCCCCGCCCTAATCATTTGGGTCGGGCAGGCAGTACTGATCTGGCTCATTGGCACCTCTACTTTTTGGCTCACGGAATCCTATCGTTATGGACAAATATTAAATCCTGTCCGAGAATTAAATATTGCGACAAAAACGATTAACGGTTCCTCCACCCTAGCGGATGCACTGCCGACCCGCATGCCCGGTGCGATTACGCCCATCGAACAAAAGATCAACTGGAAATCAACAGGATCGGACTGGCTTGATGCGCATATTTCATTGGTAGAAATTGCAGTGCGCCCTGAAGGCGATAATGATGCGCTTCGTTTCCAAATTTTCGAGGGAAGCGAGTTGCGTTATCACGAGGATTTAAAGAACAAACAGCAAATTACAGTCGATTTTCCATTGGAACCCAACACGCAGTATGAATTCCGTGTCCATGGCAAAGACAATGAAATTGTTCCTGTAATCATTCGGAGCTTGCTCCCTTATGAATTTGTTCACTAAGACCGGCTGATTGAAACCCAACCGTGTTGAAATAACAAGAACTTTGGTAAAGCATTTTCCAAACGACGCAGAAAAGAGACGCCTATGAAACGCTATTTGTATCTTTTTAACCTTCTCTTGCTCATTCTCCTTTCCGGAACCCTCAATACCGGTGACTGTTTCAGAACCTGCTGTTATGCCGCGCAACGGCCGCAAGGGGAAACTCATTTCGTCGCTATGCGGGACGGGGTTAAATTGGCCACTGACGTTTACATACCAAAGGGAGAGGATGAAAGCTATCCGGTTGTGGTCGTGCGAACTGTCTACGGACGTAAAGGTATGCAAGCCTTGGGCCGTGCGAGCAATAAACGAGGCTATGTATTGGTTAGTCAAGATTCACGCGGTCGTGGCGACAGTGAAGGAACTGAAAATACTTTTTTTGATGATGGCTGGGGAGCGCTTCAAGACGGAGCAGATTTGATCCAGTGGATCCAAGAACAGCCGTGGTGCAACGGAAAGATCGGCACCAGCGGCGGCTCTGCTTTGGGGATCACCCAAATCTTGATGGCCGCGGCAACTTCGGGAATCTCCTGTCAATCTATTTTGGTCGCCTCTTCAAATTTTTACGATCAGCTTACCTATCAAGGCGGCGTATTCAGGAAAGCGCTGTGTGAAGACTGGCTTACTTCACAAAAGGTCCCTTATATGATTCAACGCTGGCAGGAACATCCGCGCTATGATGCATTTTGGGAGCAGCTCAATGCCGAACCTAAAGCCGAAGTGGTCACAGCACCGGGTATGCACGTAGGCGGCTGGTGGGATATCTTTGCCCAAGGAACGATCAACAACTTTATGACAAGACAATACGAAGGCGGAGAGGGCGCTAAAGGTAATCAAAAACTCATTATGGGGCCTTGGCTGCATGGCCCGAAAAAGAATCCCGGCGACTTAGTGTTACACGATAATTTTATTTTTGATTACTATAAATATGAGCAGCGTTTCCAAGACTTTTGGCTCAAGAACGAGCCCAATGGCATCATGGATGAGCCGGCAGTAAATTATTATACTTTGGGTGATGTGACCAATCCCGACGCGCCGGGTAATGAATGGCGAACTGCGGAAACGTGGCCGCCTTTCCCGACGACCGAAGAAGCTTGGTATTTGCACGGGGACGGGTCTTTATCCACACAAGCGCCGGAAGGTGCTGAAGGAAGCTTAACCTATATCTATGACCCGGCAGACCCTTGTCCCACCCATGGAGGCGCAGAATTAACGCTGCCGGCAGGTCCCTTTGATCAACAAGAATTGGCAAAACGTGATGATGTATTGCTTTTTTTGTCCGACGCTCTGGAAGCACCTCTCGAAATTACAGGCAATGTTAAAGTGCGTTTGTTTATTTCGACCGATGCGCCTGATACCGATTTTACAGCCAAGTTCGTCGATGTATATCCTGATGGACGCCAGTACTTGATGCTCGATAATATTCAACGTTTAAAATTTAGAAAAGGTTTTACAGAAGCGGCTCCCTTAGAATCCGGAACGGTAGGAGAATTATGGATAGACTTGTGGACGACCAGCTTAATTCTAGATAAAGGTCATCGCATCGGTTTACACATTTCCAGCAGCAATTATCCCCGTTTTGAAAAGAACCCCAACACAGGCGAAGATTTTCCAAGCGACGAGCTGCGCAGCGCGAATAATACCATTTACACCAACGCTCAATATCCGAGCTTTTTGTCGCTGCCTGTGCCGCACTAAACGCGTCCATGCATTTAAAGCTAGGTTGATGTAATCACCTTCACGCCGGATTTTCTGCTGCACACTGAATGACTGGTCTTGGTCGGGCGATTGTGTGGGACCAGCACGTTCACTTTGCACGGTAGAAGTGCAATGATCTATCTTTTTCAAGTATACTAGTGTTTTTGCCGCGAAATTGATTAGGTGTGGGCAAACTTTCTTTATAGAAAGAGAAAGCCGTTGTCCGCAACGTTACCGTTATCCTTTATTACGACGGCTTTGCACCGACCTTATATGAAGGAAGGGTCTGTATCTGTGAACTTTCGAAAACGAGAATTAATCCAATCTTTATTTTGCCTTATTTTGCTAACCATTCCGCCGCTCCTTTTTCTTGGTCCAATCCTCCAAAGAGGAGATCTTCCACTCAATCTCAGTGGAATGACTTCACGTGTTCCTTGGCAAGATATACAGAGCTCGGAGGCTGTTTCTACGGAGAATAGCGATTCAGAAGAGTTGATCGAACGCTATTACCCTTGGTTGACATTTTTGAATCAGGCAGGCAACAAAGGCGAACTCCCCTTGTGGAATCCTTATGAAGGCATGGGAGTACCTTTTCTTGCTCTTTGGCGCACCCGCGCATTCTCTCCTTTTTCAATCCCCCTCTATCTCTTCCCTTTTGCGACGGGCTTCGGCATAAGCATCTTGGCAAAGCTTTTAGTAGCCGGATTTTGTGCCTATTATATGGCGCGCCGCTTTCAATTCACACCTTTTTTTGCATTGTTAGCTGCGATTCCCTTTCAATTAAATGGATTTTTTTTGGTTTCACCGTGGCATCCCATTTCAGACGTATTACCCTTTTTCCCCTTACTCCTGCCCTGCCTGCAGCGTTTACTTTTTGATGAATTAAAACTCTGGCCTTTTCTTTCCATTTTGATCGGAATCATGACTCTGGGCGGCGATCCAGAATCCTTGGTCGCCATCTTATTTTTTATCGTGATTTTGGTCATCATTTATGGAATTCGCACCTATCAAAGAGATGCCATTGGACACACCCTTTTTTGGGTCGTATTAAGCGCTCTTATAGGTCTGGCACTGGCCGGTATACAATTGGTTCCCTACATTGAGTTTTTGCATCAGGGCCGCTTAGAAAGCAAAACAGACGGCTTTTTTAAGCTTTGGGATCTCACCCATCTCTTTGTCCCGCCAATACTGAAAGAGGGCGCTTTTGCCTCACAGCGTGCCTTACTTTGGTTTCCAACGGGCATGACCGCCTTTCTGCTCCTTCCTTTATGGTTATCATTGCGCTCTTTTTCGAATCGTGTCCGCAGACGCCGTTTGGAAGCATTGTTGTGGACGGTTCTTTTTACCACCTTGATCATGGCCCTATTGGGCTCTTGGATACGTAGTCTCGTTGGCCTTTCTCTTTTCGACGCTGCCCATTGTTTGATTGCCTTTCCCCTCGCCATGGGATTGTTGGTCAGTACTACGGCAGAAGAATGGATTCATCTTAGTGCAGAGAAGTGTACGCTCGTGCTCAAAAAACTGACACGCCTTCTGCCTGCCTTTTGGTTAGCTTATTTGGTCATCATGATTATTCTGGCCCGCTTCAGCCCCGACTATCAATTCACCTTTGGCAGTGTGGTACCGATCCTTCTGGCGGCTGTCTCTGTTCTCGCAGTCCTTGCTATAACGTTCATCTGGCCGCGGCCCCTTTTTACCGCCTTGTCGCTCTCCTTACTAACAGCGGGGCTGCTGTGGTACATCTACCAGCCTCAAAGCCGCGTTACGCCGGAAAGCCATATTAATCCCAAGACCATGTTTACGGACTCCTTGGATCACGAAAACAATCGTCTTGCCGGTACAGAACAGCTGCAACATTGGCCCTTATCGCCTTATGAAGTTATGCAAATTTACAGCCCTTCCGGCATTTATTTAAACCGAAACAGTCAATTTTTAAATCAGAGTAAAAATCATCCTGAACTTTTACGCTTGGCGGCGTCCAACCAACTTATTTTGACGAAAGCGGATATTCAAGAACGATTTGCCGCCTTACGGCCTGTTCTTCATATTAAAGAAGTGCTGCCCTCCGGCGCTATTTTGGTAAAAGACCTTGAAGCCCATCCCCGCTCCCACATCGTATATTCTGTGCGGAAAGGCACTGATGACGGCACTCCCGTCACACTTCTGGCTGACGGCCCGCCCGTCAGTGAAGGCCCTGATCTTCCACAAAAGAATACGGATAAGACCATTACAGAAGCTGACATTCGATACAGTGGGAACAATATTGTTGAGGTCGTTGCAGAAAGCCACTCTTTTGGCGTATTGGTTTTGGTCGATTCTTGGTATCCGGGTTGGAAAGCTTTTGTTGATGATGTTGCCACGCCCGTCTTTCCTGTGGACATCGCTTTTCGCGGTGTAGAGATCAGCAAGGGGAATCACAAACTCGTATTTGAATACCAACCCCAGTCGCTTGCCATAGGCAAATATGTTTCCGCTGCAGCGCTCATTTTACTCTTGATTGGTTTAAGACGATTCCTTCCCCAAAAACACGCCTAATCAAAGCCTTTAAG
>JAAYJI010000280.1 GCA_012523015.1 Candidatus Hydrogenedentota bacterium | reverse complement strand
GCGCTGATACGTTTCATCATTTCCATCATCAGCCTTCCCTTATCGCGCCTGCATGTACTGCTTCAAGCGCTTCATGCCTTCAATGATATTTTCATCTGAAGTCGCATACGTTAAGCGCATATACCCTTCACCGGCATCACCAAATCCTGTTCCGGGAACGGTCACAACACCTGTTTTCTTTAAAAGGTCCATGCAAAAATCGACGCTGTTCATACCCGCACTCTTGATGTTCACGAAAGCGTAAAAAGCACCCTTTGGCACACGGACCGAGATACCCTCAATGTCGTTTAGTAACTTGCAGATCAAATCGCGGCGGCGTTCATAGGATTGACGCATCATCTCGACTTCATCCCAACATGATTCAAGTGCTCGAACTGCCGCCAATTGTGTCGGTTCGGGCAAACAGCTTGCACTGTTTTCATGCAATTTTGTCATCGCCGATATAATTTCCGGCGTGCTTATGGCGTAACCTAAACGCCATCCAGTCATGGCAAACATTTTGCTAAATCCGCTAATGTAAACTGTTCGTTCCGCTATTCCGGGAAACTCCGTTATGCTAGGACAACGGCGACCATCGTAAATAATTTTGGAGTAAATCTCGTCCGAGATTACAAATAGATCATGCTCAACGGCCAATTCTGCTACGCCGCGCAACGTATCTTCATCGAAAACGGCACCTGTTGGATTTGACGGAGAGTTGAGGATGATCAGTTTTGTTTTTTCTGTAATCACTTGCTTAAAATCATCAAGCATTGGTACAAATTCATTTTCTTCTTTCGCCCATATCTCTTTGCAGACACCGCCAACCATGGCAATATGGCCAAAATAGTTGGACCACGCTGGTGTGACCAAGACAACTTCATCACCCGGATCAACCAGTGTAATAAGGGCCAGCTGAAGTGCCTCCATTGCACCACATGTACACAAAACTTGTTCATTCGGATCGGGTTTCAGATTGTCAGCATGGAATGTAGAAATGGCATCACATAACTCAGGAATACCGCGATTCGGCGTGTAATGGGTCAATCCTCTGCGCCATGCATCAACGGCTTCGTCAATGATGGGCTTTGGTGTAGTGAAATCTGGTTCACCGACGGTAAAACTCACTCGGTCTTCGATCTTCAACGCCTCGTTGAACATCGCCCGAATGACAGACGCTCTTGTGTTTCTCGCAATGTACGATAGCTGCATTTTGGCAACCTCCCATTAAATATTTTTACGCGCCTAGATAAGCGGCTTTGACTCGATCATCTCTTAACAAGGCGTGGCCTTCACCCTCAATAGTAATATGTCCAGTCTCAAGAACGTATGCTCGATTGGCGATGCTGAGGGCCAAAAAAGCGTTCTGTTCAATAAGTAGAATGCTCGTACCCGCTTTATTGATTCTCTCAATGACCTTGAATATGCCTTCAACAAGAATGGGCGCCAAGCCCATAGAAGGCTCATCCATAAGCATCACCCGGCCGCGCGTCATTAAAGCACGGCCGACGGCGAGCATCTGCTGTTCTCCGCCTGATAGCGTTCCGGCCATTTGTTTTTCGCGCTCTTTCAGCCGCGGGAAAATATCGAACACTTCTTCAAGCATTTCATTTGTATTTTTGCTGTTTTTGACGACACTGCCACCGAGCATAAGGTTTTCATGAACAGTCAGCTTAGCAAACACGCGACGTCCCTCAGGTACGTGTGCGATACCACGCTTCACAATGTCGTGAGGTTTCATATGCGTGATCTCTTTGTCTTCCAACAATATCGTTCCGGCTTTTGCCTTTTCAAGTCCGGATATGGTACGGAGAATGGTTGTTTTTCCTGCACCATTCGATCCTATCAATGCAACTATTTCACCTTCCTCAAGGTGAAAAGAAACTCCCTTTACTGCTTGGATGGCGCCGTAAGAGACGTACAAATCCTTAACATCAAGCATTCGCATGATAGTTTCCTCCAAGATAGGCGGCAATAACATTCGGGTTTGATTGAATTTCAGCAGGAACGCCCTCGGCGATCGTCTTGCCAAAATCAAGCACCTTAATGCGATCCGCAATGTGCATGACGAAATTCATGTGATGCTCAATCAAGATGATGGTCAAGTCGAATTTTTCTCTAATATCCTGAACCAGCAGGGCCATCTCGTCTTGCTCGGCCGTTATCATACCAGCAACCGGTTCATCCAAGAGTAGGATTTGTGGCTCCAACATCAAGGCTCGAACTATCTCGAGTCTGCGCTGTTCACCATAGGGCAAATTATTGGCGATCGTATCAGCTTTATCTTCCAGCCGAAAAATTCTAAGCAGGTCCATCACACGTTCATCGAGCTCGCGCTCGCGCTGACGCATGCCTTTCGTACGAAGCAGACAGGCAAAGAACTTTTCGTCATTGTGGCAGGTATACGCCATCTTCGCGTTATCTGCGACTGTCGATTCATGAAAGAGACGGATGTTCTGAAATGTTCGCGCAATACCGGCTTTCGCAAACATGTAAGGCTTGCGGTTCGCCATATTCTGTCCTTTATATACAATCGATCCTGATGTCGGTGCATAGATGCCCGTAAGCATATTGAAGACAGTGGTTTTGCCGGCTCCATTAGGACCAATCACAGCAATTATCTCACCTTCTTTTACATCAAGGGAAAAATTGTCAACGGCCTTAAGACCCCCGAATTCGATGCTGAGTTTGTCGACTTCTAATAAGGCTTCCATAAAGGTCAACGTCCTTTCTTTAGTAAGCCGTTTGCACTAAGCGGCATCGAATCGTAGATATCGCTGCGCCGGATCTGCAAGAATCGAAGCTCATGCCCGCCGCATAATCCTTTTGGGCGAAACAACATTACGATGACCAAGACAACGGCGTATATGACGAGCCGCCAATTGGCCATGAAGCGCAAAAGTTCAGGCAATGCTGTCAATAGAACGGCGCCAAGGACGGATCCAGTTAAGGAACCTGATCCGCCAGCATAAAGATAAACAAGGAAATCGGTCGATTTAGCAAACCCGAAACTGTCCGGTTGAATAAACGACACGACGTGAGCGTACAGCCCACCTACCACGCCGGCGAAAAATGCCGCAAAACAGAATGCAATGATCTTAAACCTAGTCGTATTTACACACATT
>JAAYJI010000279.1 GCA_012523015.1 Candidatus Hydrogenedentota bacterium | reverse complement strand
ATAGTTCGTCCCATCTTCGTTGGTAATTTCTCGTTCAGAGCTGTCCTTAACAAAGGCTACACGGAATTCTCCGATCATGCGAAGACCCGTAACGTCATAAATCACAACAGTATCCCCTCTTCGCACTGAAGAACTGACACTACTGATCCACTTAGATGGGATCTTGTATATCGATTCATTGCCTTTTATAAAAAGACCATCCGCATAAACATCTTTTGCGGTAATTTGGGCATTTGTAGGCATGTGATGACGTGCAACTTTCCCGACCAGTTGGCCGACATCCGCAAGGACCATCGAGCCTTCCACCAATGCTTCCTGTGGGAATTTCTTTTCTGCAAGAACATTTGACGTGATCAGCTGCCCTTTTTCGACAGAAGACACCAACACCAAAGCCGGCTTGTAGGTAAACTTTTCACGCCCGTAAAATTCCCAACCAAAAATGAGGGCAGCACCTAAAATAATGATTAAAATTCCTGCAATATTTTTTCTCATGTTGATTTCTCCTTATCGAAACCTTCATTTCTGAATTTGTATTTTTCACCTTTATTCTATTCGCTTCTGGCAAAAAATATTCCGCCGGGGCTTCCTCTGCCCTAACTCCAAAACGCTTGCGCAACACGCGCGACACTTACCTATATACTATACGAAAAGAAAAATTAATATTTTCGCAACAAAACAAGGGGCACAGCCATAGCTGCACCCCTTGCAAAAAGGTTTAGATTTACGGTTTTGCCCAAGAAGATATAAACACTACGATATCTCCGGCATATAGGATCAAGCAGTAGCATACACCGCATATCAGCATCCCAAGGACTCCCCTTCCGACCAGTGAAGTGTTACCCATTGTGCCAAACACTGCCAAGAAGGCAAAAAGAATGAACGCTATGATAAGGACGGGCTGTCCAACATACTGCAACAAGTGAATGATCTCACTACTTTTATCGTCGATATAATTTTCCACATCTTCGACTGTTGCAGAATCTTCTCCTTCAGTAATGATACTCATGGCATCCGGATCCACATAAGGATCATCCGTATCGGCAAACGCCGGCACTGCCATCATGCTTACCATTAATACTCCCGCGATGGCGACCCAGAAAAGCCTTTTCTTCATATCAGCCACCTCCTTTCAGGTTATGCTATGCAGGCAAAAACAAAAATATCAATAATTTTATGGACCAAACAAGAAATAATTATAAAAGAGACTGGAAAAAATACGCAAGCGGATCAACGTAGCGTCCATTGATCTGGACTCCAAAATGGAGATGCGGGCCTGTTGAAAACCCGGTATTTCCCGATTCGCCAAGGAGCCCGCCCTGCTTGACGCGAGCGCCTTTGGAAACAACCACTGTACTCATGTGATAATACTGGGTAATAATAGCATCTTCGTGTTGAATGACAACGCCAAGGCCGGCTGAAGCACCAAGCCTTCCGGCATCAATCACAATCCCATCTGCTGCAGCATAAAGCTTGGTTCCAACTCCCATGCCAATGTCAATCCCATTGTGTGCCCTGCCCGTATTTACATCTGTCCTAATCTCGCCATTCGTGAAAAAGCTCGAAACGTAATATCGTTGTTTTGTTGTGTCGATGGGATCACTGAAGCCATCTAGAAGTGCTGCAGCCGCGCGAAATGTTTCCCCTTGCCCGCCAAAAAAGCCCATATATTCACTATTGCCAAGGTGGAGAAATCCTACTTTAAAATTTGCATCGCCGGAATCCTTTTGATTAAGATATTTTTCTGCATCAGTGAATGAAACTTGATTGTCGTAAGCAACCGTCATTCCTAAAAGCAGATTCATGTCAGCTTCAGTAGCGTGATGTTCAAATGCATTCACCTTTCCGCTACTTGAAAAAACATCCGCAACCAACCCAAACAAAGATTGGACGCTCCCCCCAACTGCTTCAAAAATACTATTGAGGGCCCCTTTAGGCACATCAACACCCATTGATTTATAGGAGGAAACAACATCGAACCCTTTGTTTTCACTTACGTAATAACCAAGAACGTGTTCGATATAATACACATCGCCATCCCCGGCAAAAGAAGATCTTTCCTCAAGCCATCCCGCATCAAAACGATCTTCAGCAACTTTAACCCAATTAAGCCCTAAAGATTGCCCATAACTCTCAGCCATACTTTTGACTGCCCCAACGCCGTTGTTATAAGCTTGCAAAGCCATGACTTCGTTTCCTGAAAAATAATCAAGATACTGCCTAAAAAGCATCGCTCCGGCCTTAACATTGTCTTTGACTTCTGAAATGTCTCCATTGTTATCAATCTTCATCAAAACCTGCTTGCCACTGGCATCCTTTGCTTTGATTTCTTTTAAAACCGTGCCTGCTCCATCGATTCCCATCAACCCGAACCCATCAGTGCGGTCTTGATTTGTGTGCACTCCTTCGCTTTCCCATGCTGCAATAGCCATAAGAAGAGAAGGATCAACATCAAACATCGCCCCATATTCTT
>JAAYJI010000278.1 GCA_012523015.1 Candidatus Hydrogenedentota bacterium | reverse complement strand
GGCCATGCGGAGTCATTGACAATTTTTTGCAAGTCTTCAATGGTCGAGATGTACTGGGCTGCATCCGCACAAAGGGCTGCCAAAGCCAATACAACCATCATCAATAGGCTAGATATAATCGTAATGCTGTCTCGCCTTATCATAAATCGGCTTCCTTTTTTCATCGGTCGTTTAAAGGTTGAATTCAATCACTCGATTCAATAACATGCAGAGTATATGATATCCGCGATAACGCATCCAAGATTCGCATTAATAACGCGTTAAAATACTCCATACAACTGTATTTTCAAGAGGATCCCGTTCATGTTGTTCCTTCAATCTATCCTATTCTCTCGTTTACGGATTCAGCATCTTTGCCGCCTCATGCTGAAGTTCACACCTTCGCCGCAGACCGGCATTGAAATCTTTTTCTTTTTCTCTAAAAAACGTATACTATAAACTTGCGTGAGATAGGCCTTAATAAAGAGATTCCCGGAATCAGAAACGAAGACTGCAATAAGGAGAAACGATGATGAACAACACTCAGGTTCACGATCCCATCGGCGTAACGGCACGGCGCGATTTCCTGAAATATTCCGCTGCCACGGCGGCCGCTGCACTCAGTGCCATGCCCGGTTTTGTGAAGCACGCCCATGCCGGAGGCAGCGATATTATTCGCGTGGGAATGATCGGTTGCGGGCCTCGTTGTGCAGGCGCCGCGGCAGAGGCACTAAAAGCAGATCCCGGAGCGCGGCTGGTCGCTATGTGCGACATTATTAAAAGCCGCCTTGACGAGAAACGGAACCGTCTTAAACAACAATTCAAAGATCAGGTCATAGTTGATGATGATCATTGCTTCTTGGGTTTTGAGGGCTACAAGCATGTGATCGATGCTTCCGATGTGGTACTGATTGCGAATGCTGCAAAATTCCATCCCTATTATGCGCTCTGTGCGCTGCGCGCAGGGAAGCATGTGTTTGTGGAGAAGCCGCACGGTATTGATCCCTTAGGTATCAAGGTGTTGACTGAAGCGGCGGCGGTGGCACAAGAAAAAGGCTTGTCTTTAGTGTCCGGTCTGCAAAGCCGCTATCACACGGGCTATCGGGAAACGATTGAACGCATTCACGACGGTGCCATCGGCGATATTATCAGCTTGGAAGAGGTCTATTTGCGGCCGCCTTATCAAATCACCCAACGGGAACCGTGGATGTCTGAAATCGAGTGGCAGTGCAGCACCCAATATCATTTTAATTGGTTGTCCGGCGATGATATTCCCCAGTCGTTGGTGCACAATCTTGACCGTTCCAATTGGGTGTTGGGCAATACGCCGCCTGTGAAATGTCACGGTATGGGCGGGCGCTCCTCCATGACCGACCCTATTTACGGCAATGTATTTGATCATCATTCCGTCGTATATGAATACGAGAACGGCGTGCGTATCTATGCCTTTTGCCGTACCACGGAAGGCTGTTACAACGAGGTGTCCAGCACGGTTTACGGGAGCAAAGGCCGTGCTTCCATCATGAGCTGTGAGATCATGGGAGAAAATCCGTGGAAATGGGAGAAAGACTGCGACCCGTATCAGATCGAACACGACGTGCTATTCAATGCGATAAGAAAGGGTGTCCCCGTAAATAATGGTGATTTTATGGCACGGAGTACCATGATGGGGATCATGGGTCAGATCTCCTGCTATACAGGCGAAGAAATTACGTGGGAACGGGTAAATAATGCTGACTTCAGTTTTGGTCCAAAACCGGAAGACTGTCACGACGCCATGGACGCGCCGGTACTGCCCGATGAAAGCGGCAGTTATCCTGTGTATCGACCGGGATTCACGCGTCTGCTCGCGTCATGAGGGCACATCTTTCACAAGACTAATGACCTAAGATATAGCCGATGAATGGTTGACGCACGAGAGAAACCTGCTATTATGGACTGTTTCAAGGGCTTAACTGCTTTCTTGACATTTGAGCGAATATGACGTAAAATAGGGTGTGTTGGCAGTGAGCACGCCAATGATAATTTTGGGATTACTACCGCCGCCGGCGGAATTGTCAAGTATAATTTGGGCTGATGCAGTTTTCAGGAGCTGCAGCAAATAACTTTTGATGCTAAGGTGGGTTGTACGTATGAGCCAAAGGCTTGAAGATACACGCGACATTCAGGAGGAGCATCCTGCGGAAGCATCCTTGTACGATCACGGTCAACGTGTGAAGCGTGGGCAGCGTATATCCGTGCAACAGGGGCGGTATGGGACCGGCCCGGCGCCTTACGGGTATAAGCGGCTTCAAAATCAGTCGGGCGCTCTTGCTGTTGATGATCGTGAAGCGGAAGTGGTTCGTATTATTTTCCGTGAATATTTGCGAACACGAAGCATGGGTAAGGTCGTTGACTATTTGCACAGCCAAAATATTTTCACCCGTAAAGGCAATAAATGGTCGCGTCAGGCGATTGCCATTATCCTCTCCAACCGTACCTACCGAGGTCGGGTGTCCTATGGCACTATGGAAGCGGAAGGATTGCACGCGCCTATTATAGAACCGGCGTTATTCTACAAGGCGAACGCGCTCAAAGAAGAACGCAGCCGTTCGGATCAGAAAAAAGACTAAATACGCCCCTGCACTGCAATCCCTCCAGATCCTGTTCAAAAGAAATTAATCAGGTTTTGCTTAAGCATATCGAGACCTTGCCTGACCAACTCAATGCCTTCCCAACCAAAGAATAGGATTGCCCCGATCACCGTTACACTCAGGCATAGTCCCACAAATGCCGTCATCATGCCGCCTATCGCCATCAGGCCATCTTCCTCTAATATACTTAAACCGATGATAAAGATACCAAAGGACGGAGCCGTATTGGTCAAGGGGATCGGTAAAATCATGGATGATGCACAAAGAATAACCATTCCCGACAATAAGCGCAAGCCAATAAGATGGTTGAACATGAATGACAATCGTGGGCGGATAAAAAATTCAAGGGTGTGCAGAAAAAAAATCATGCTTTTGATGAGACGCGGTTTCGCGCCGATGGTCACCTGTCGGTTAAGAACCCGTTCGGGCAGCCACGGTTGATCACGGTTGCGGAAGAGCTGGGTGCCCAGCAAAAACAGCACGATTCCGAAGGGTGTGGAATAGCCCGGCGCAGGGACAGGCATAGCGGAAGGCAAGGAAAACAAGACGAGTAACATTCCGAAGCCCTTCACGCTGGTACGGTCAAGAATCGTCTGTACTGTGACTGTTTTGCCATCCTCATCACAAGAAAAAATAGCAGCAATATTTTCTGACAGTTTCATGATTACTTTCTGTCGCCCCGTTCAACACGGATAGGGGAAAGGCGTTTATGGTGCCCCGCCCATGGGGCAGGGGGGGCCGGAAACCGCTATGTCGTGACGACGTCGGTTCCGCAAAAAGAGCCGGTTAACGAATGATACAAAATCAAGAGATATAGGGGCTGCGCCGTTGATTCGCCGCCATGCAAATTGTAGATACTATAATAAAATCAAGATATAAACCGCAACTTTATGAAAAGAGAAAGTGAGGCGGACGCACAAAAAAAAACGGTCAGGGAATAACTTGTTGAGGAACCCTGTTCTTAGAATCTATCAGATTAGGGGCAGCAAAAACGGCGGCTGCAGGTGAAGGCGCGCTTGATCCGACAAAGGGGGCCGCGATAAGGCGGTTCACAGGATATCTTTTTGCCGCTAGGACCACAAACAGCGGTAGTCTCGTCGACAGGCGCACATTGCGGAGTTGCTTGGCTAACAGGCGCACAGTGACGCCACGGTTCGACGACAGGAACCACTACCGGGGCACAGGGATCACCGTTCCAAGGCGGCGTGACTACCGGTCTGGCTTGCTTCTGGGCGCAGCCTGGAGCAGCGGGACACTGAGCATTTGCCGCGCCGGCGAGTAAAAGCGCACTGACCATGAACACGAATATAAATTTTTTCATAACAGACTCCTTACTCCTACTGTTTCTGTTTGCTCGAATAGGACAAAGACGCACTATCACAGCCCTTTGCATGGATATAGTATACCCCATAAACCGTCGATCGGGCGCCGTTTATTTCAATTAAACCTAAGCGGCTACAATTATACAGAAAAAGAAAGAAATATACAACGGACAGAAGGGCGGAAGACGGAGGCGCAGTACTGTAAGTTGACCACACATCTCCTTTTGTTCTATATAATAGCTATGGACATAGGCGCGTTCGGCTTTGTCACAGACTGGTATTCTGTCAAGGTTAAAGGAATTTATCATGACTACTGCTTTTGTATTGAGTCTCCTTACAGCGGTAGGCGCATGGGCGTCAGAACCGATGGTAAACCTTCGCATTGTTGACGATTGGCGCGTGGAACTGAGCGCTGCAGACGTGGGCACCGCAAAAAGCGTTGTGTTGGAGATTGCGCCGCCGCAACGGGTAACGGTGACCGATGAACATCATCGGCGCTTGCCCTTGTTCAACCCCCATGCGGGCGGTTGGGCGCGCGGAGCCAAACCCTACGGAATCCAAACCGAAGAATGCAGTGCGCCGGGTAAAATCTGTGCGGACTCTTTCCGTGTGAAGAGAGCCGTGAGAAAAAATCCTTCGATCTACGAGCCCACGGTGGATTATTTGTTCGATACGGATTGGGGTACCTTCGGGCGCGTTGACGACGGCAGCATCAGAGAGAGCCAGTCCGTTTATATTGACTACGTATATGAGACCGACCGCTTGGATACCATTGGCATGAACGAAGCTGGCGATTTGCGCGTATTTCGCGGGACACCCGGCTTGGGCGTTGTGCATCCTGCCGTAGTTTCTCCAGCATTCACGGCAGTGGCACGGGTCTTTGTGCCCGGACAGACGATGGCATTGACGGAAGACCTTTTGTTCCCCCTTTATGAAGACGCTGATGATGCTGAAGCCGCGGCGGTTGATGAATCACCCATTGAAAAGACCCTCGCGAAATTGCGTTCAGGCGCCCCCTTGACCTTGGTAAGCTTTGGTGATAGCGTTACTTGCGGCGGCTGTGTGGGCAAAGATCAAAGCCGTTGGTGGCAAGGCCAGTTTCTAGCACGATTGAAAGCACGCTTCCCCAAAGCGCAGATAGACTGGAAAAATGCAGGATGGGGCGGCGTTACAAGCATGCACTATATGGCGGCGGAGCCGGGCGGTGAACATGATTATGTGCGGGATGTGTTGGAGCCGCGCCCGGATCTGGTGATCATGGAGTTTGTCAATGATGCGGGCTTGGATGAGGCGGGGGTAGCCGCCCATTACGGCAAGATTCTCAACGATCTCCGTGCTGTGGGCGCGGAGCTCATTCTCATGACGCCCCATCTCATCTTGCCATCTTGGATGGGCTTGGACTCTTTTAACGTGAAAGAGGATCCCCGCGCCTATGTGCGGGACTTAAAAGAGTTCGCTGAAGCCAATAATCTGGCGCTCGCCGATGGATCCGCCCGCTATTGTGCACTGTGGCGGCAAGGTATACCCTACATGACCTTAATGACCAATGCCATCAACCACCCGGACTATCGGGGTCACGCCTTATTCGCAGATGCGCTATTGGCGCTTTTCCCTAAAGAATAGTGTTTTAGTGTCTTTTATCGGCATTATTGTACCGTAGATTTCTATGATGTCTCTTTTTTTGTATCGATTGAATTTCAACCTTGAAGCCGACACATCCTAAATTATTTCACCCTTTCCCTGCTACTTTGTTATGATGTTCCCATGAGTACAATTGGAGTTATAGTGGGTCTTGATATCGGCGACGCCCGTACCGGTGTGGCGCGCAGCGATGCATTGCAAATGATAGCCTTTCCCTATAAAGTGGTGCATGCTGCGACGGAAACGGATATGCTTCGCAACGTGGCAGCGCTTATCAAGGAATTAGAACCGATACTTGTGGTCGCGGGGCTGCCGCTGTCTCAAGATGGGGTCGATGGTCCGCGCGCAGAAAAGACCAAAGATATTTTGGCGAAAT
>JAAYJI010000277.1 GCA_012523015.1 Candidatus Hydrogenedentota bacterium | reverse complement strand
AGATTGCCGATAAAGACTGGAAAGTACCCATTGGAACAGGTAATGGCGCGGGTGAAGTTATCTATCGTATTAAAGAAGGTAATGAGCGTTTTATGATCACGGACGTGAATAATCCTCAAACTACCGCTATGGCGCAAAGCACCATCTTTGTCATGATGGACTTGCTTGGCAATGTTGGTAAAGCGGTCGCCTTCTTCAATCATGTTCCCGGAGGCTGTAACGTGCTCTTCATGGATGGTCACGTAGATTGGATTCCTTATGTGCCGCCGGCGCCTGGTCAGGCCGATACCATAAGCATGGATCTTGGCGCAACGCAGCCTGTGCTGCCCAGTATGGCGAATATTATCGGTCTTTTCGCTGCCGCCAACTAATATCGAATTTACATAAATTAATCCTTTAGTTTGAAAAAGCCCCTGCGGCTGTTAGAGGTCGCGGGGGCATTGTTGTGTTATAGCCTAGTTCATGCGCAAGAATATCCGGCTTCATTTTGATTGGATCACAGGGGATCCGGTCAATATGCCCATGGTGTCCAAAAAGTGATATACTCCCCTAACAGGGGCTTGCTATATAACCTAGATGTAAGTCCGAATTATATAAAAATAAGCATTAATTTTGTAGTACAGGAGGTTTATATGCGTTTTACAGTTTCTTCTGCAGAAGCCTTTGTGCCTGACGGCACCACTCTTGACAGCGCGGCTGTGCGGACTACCCATCTTGCAGTGGGTGCACACCAAGATGACTTGGAGATCATGGCTTTCGACGGTATTTTGAACTGCTTTCAGCGTAAAGACCAATGGTTTTCTGCTGTCGTCGTCACGGATGGGAAAGGATCGCCCCGCACGGGATTGTATGCCTCTCTCAGCGATGATGAAATGGCGGTGATTCGTCGAGAAGAACAGAAAAAAGCAGCGATCATCGGAGATTACAGCGTACAGTTTTTACTCAATCATCCCAGCAGTGCTGTAAAGGATGGGGAAAATAGCGCAGTTGTAGACGACCTCTACACGATTTTAGACGCTGCCCGGCCTGAAAAAATATACACCCACAATCCGGCCGACAAACATGATACCCATATCGGTGTACTGCTCAAATTGATTGCGGCCATTCGCAGGATGCCCAAAGAGATCCGTCCTAAAGAGCTATATGGCTGCGAGGTTTGGCGTGATTTGGACTGGCTTCATGATCCGGATAAAGTAGTCTTTGATCTTTCCGGTCATGAAAATCTTCAGGCCGCACTCTTAGGTGTTTTTGATTCACAGGTTTCCGGAGGCAAACGTTATGATCTCGCAACACTCGGCCGCCGCCGCGCCCATGCCACCTTTTTTGCATCTCACAATGTTGACGCCGCCACGGCGGTGAGTTTCGCAATGAACTTGACGCCTCTTCTTGAGGATGATTCCTTAACTGCTGAGCAATTGTTCCAACGGTATCTTCAGCGTTTCGCGGAAGAAGTGGGCAACCGCATGAAAGCTTTAGGGCAATGATCGGCATCTGTCTTAGCACGCTGTTGTGATCGGAGTATTCGTTATGAAGTCTATGCGCTATTGTATGCTGTCTGTGCTTTTGCCGCTGCTGCTTGGCTGTGGCGCAGAGCGACAAGCCCCCGGTGATTTCGGAGAAATCTTAAGCGAATATGGGACCGATGTCCCGCCGGAAGCAGGAGATCAGCTCATGCTTCGGCTGCCCGCGGAAATGCCTCATCTTAATCCATTGACGAGTTCAGATTATTACGCCAGCGTCATGTTGGACTGGATTTTTGATACCCTCTTAGATCGTGACCAACGCACCATGGAAAACATTCCTAACCTAGCAAAGACTTGGGAGATTTCCGACGACCACCTCCAATACACCTTTCACTTGCGTGAAGACGCAGTCTTCTCGGATGGTGTTCCTTTAACGGCACAGGATGTGAAGTTTAGTTTTGATACCCTCATGGATCCCACGGTGGACGCGCCCCATTTACGTAATTATTTTGTGGACATCACGGATTGCGAAGTGATCGATGAGCACACCGTAAAATTTACTTGTGATAAGCCCTATTATCGTCATGTGGTGATGCTTGGCGGATTATACGTGTTACCGCGGCATATCTACGGTGAAGGAGATTTCAATAATCATCCCAACAATCGAGCTCCCGTCGGTTCCGGAAAATATAAGCTAGAACGTTGGGAGACGGGACAGCGTATTACCCTTGTCCGAAACCCTCATTATTGGGGACACGAAGAAAAAGGTTGGCCTTATTTTGAAAAACTTGTTTATGCAATTATCCTTGACGATAATTCCGCATTTCAAGGACTATCAAGAGGCGATTTGGATTTTATAAGTATGCCCCCGGAACTCTTTGCACGTCGCGCCAACACGCCCCGTTTCAGAGAGAACTTCAACCGATTTGCCTATTACCGACCTGCCTATAATTACATTGGTTGGAATTTGCGTAAGCCCCTCTTTGAAGACCGAAAAACACGGCGTGCCTTAGCGCTGCTCTTGGATCGTGAACTAATCCGAGATACCATTTATTATGGACAAGCCGTTATTATTTCCGGAAATTTTATGCCCGGTACGCCGGAACATAACGACGCGCTTCTTCCCCTTGTATTTAATCCGGCGGAAGCGCATCAATTGCTCGAAGAAGCGGGGTGGACCGACGAGAATAAAGACGGCATTCTCGAACGTGACGGCGTATCCTTCCGCTTCGAAGTGGCAACAACGAACCAGAACCCCGTTGCAGAAAATATCCTAACCATCTACAAGGAAGAGCTCGGCCGCGCCGGTATTGATCTCGTAATACGCCCTATGGAATGGGCGTCTTTGTTGGAGCGCGTCGATAAGCGCGAGTTTGACGCAGTCCTTATGGGCTGGAGTATGCCGCCCGATCCTGATCCCTATCAGGTTTGGCACTCGTCGCAAGCGGACGCCGGCTCCAATTATGTCGGCTTTATCCATGATGAATCCGATAAGATTATTGAAGAGGCGCGTATTTCTTTTGATGCGGACACCCGCATTCGACTGTACCACCGTTTCCAAGAAATCCTATATGAAGAACAACCTTATCTCTTCCTGTTGGCTCCCAAAGTGCTCGCTGCAGGCGACAAGCGCATTCACGGTATCCGCGTCTATCCCTTTGGTATCGACCAACGAGAATGGTTTGTGCCCAAAAGTATGCAGCGTTACGGCGGATGATTATTTACGTTTTTATATATTGTCAGAGCGAAAGGACTATAAAGTAAAGAGTGATAGAACATTGTTACGACTTTTGTTCAATCTGTAAGACTGGCTTCTAATGCGCGCCTATATTATTCGAAGATTGTTGTTGGTTATCCCGACCTTTATCGGAATCAGCATGCTGACCTTTGCGCTGATCCAATTAGCGCCGGGCAGCCCTATCGCGTATAAACTGCAAGGTATGGAAGGGGACATGCAGGCTGACGCAGCGACCCGTGATATCATCGAACAAACCAAGGCCCTTTACGGTTTGGATAAACCAATCCCAGTACAATATGCGCTTTGGCTGGGGCGTCTCTTACGCTTTGACTTTGGCAACAGCATGAAAGATCAGCGACCCGTTATGGAAAAGATTGTGGAGGCGCTGCCCGTCACGCTCATGTTCAATCTGATTTCTATCTTCTTAGTTTATATTATTTCCATCCCTGTAGGCGTTTATTCTGCCACCCATCCCGGCACCAAACGAGACAGCAGCCTCACAATTATCTTGTTTATCCTGTACAGCATGCCCACCTTTTGGGTTGCCATGTTGCTCATTTTATTTTTGGGCGGTGGCGAATATCTTGACTGGTTCCCCATCCATGGCTTGCAGTCCGGCACGGCGGAATCCATGTCGCTCCTATCCCGGATTGCTGATCATGTGTGGCATATGGTTCTTCCCCTTTTCTGCCTGACCTATGGCGGTCTCGCGTTGTTATCACGTTATATGCGCGCGGGCATGCTGGACGTACTGCGTCAGGATTATATCCGCACAGCCCGGGCTTACGGCTTCTCAGAACGCACCGTCCTTTGGAAATATACGATGCGCAATTCGCTCATTGCGATTGTGACACTCCTAGGTTCTTTATTGCCTGCCCTCATAGGCGGCAGCATTATTATTGAAACCATCTTTTCCATCCCGGGCATGGGGCGTCTTGCTTTTGAGGCCGTATTAAGCCGAGATTATCCATTGATTATGGGTGAAGTTACGATTGCCTCTTTGTTGACCTTGGCGGGGCTCTTGTTAAGTGACTTGCTCTATGTTGCGGTGGATCCGAGGATTAAATTGGGATGAATATAGCAACACAGCCTTCAGACGTACGTAAACATCCCAACGTGGTATGGCGGCAATTCAAAAAGAATAAGCCGGCGCTGGTCGGCGTGTTGCTGGTTGTTGTCATGGCACTCATCGCGTTACTCGCTCCTTTTATCGCCGGCGATGTGCCCATAGCCATGCGCAAAGACGGACGACTGTATCTTTTCCCCAACATCGTTACTTATGCAACTTTGCAGGCAGAAAATTTATACCGAAATTTTGATCGTTGGGAGCCCGGGCCCGATGAGTTTCGCTGGGATCCGCCTGTTCCCTACAGTCCGCTGCGCCAAGATTTACGGGAACGTTTATCACCCCCGTGTCGTGAACATTGGTTGGGGACCGATGATCGGGGCCGGGATGTGCTGAGCAGGATCATTTGGGGCACGCGCATCTCCATGTCCGTCGGATTTATTGCCGTGGGTATCGCTGTCGTCATTGGCATCTTTTTAGGCGCCCTCGCCGGCTTTTATGGCGGGGTCATGGATATGTTGACGCTGCGCTTGATTGAAATATGGATTTGTGTACCGTCTTTTTTCTTGGTCATTACGGTAATGGCATTTCTCGACCCGAGCATTATCAATATTATGGTGGTCATTGGACTGACCGGCTGGCCCGGCATCGCACGGTTGGTACGCGGTGAAATGCTGAAACAAAAACAACAAGAATATAGCCTTGCCGCACGGGCATCCGGACTGAATGACTGGCGCATTATTTTTCGGCATCTCCTGCCCAATGCGCTCAGCCCCGTCTTTGTCAGTGCTACCTTTGGAGTTGCCGGAGCCATCTTGACCGAGTCCGGACTTAGTTTTTTGGGTTTTGGCGTACCGCCGCCCACTGCCAGTTGGGGCGAAATCCTAAAGCAATCTCAAAGTTTTGTTGATTTTGCTTGGTGGCTGGTTGCCTTTCCGGGAATCGCCATTTTTATCACCGTCGTTTCTTTCAACCTTGCCGGCGACGGATTACGCGATGCCTTGGATCCCCGCTTACGGCAATAATGTGTTGATTCGGGGCATTCTTGCTTAGCGGGGCAGCGCGGCGCTCAGCGTCAAAAAGATACCAATCACAAAGAGCAGAAAAAGAATCATTTTTTTGAAGATATGTTCCGGGAAATGGGACGCCAAAAAAAAGCCCATGATACTCCCGAACAGCATGGCGGGAATCAGGACTGCGGCATTAACGATGATTTCATGAGTCAGGGCGCCGGACCACCAAAAGAGCGCGATGCCGTAGACTTCAATGAAAGTGAAGTAGCTGATGAGCGATGCGCGAAAAACATGGGGATTGTGGTCTTGATTCGCCATGAACAAAACCACAGGCGGCCCGCTCATGGAACTGGCACCGCCGGCGAGGCCACTTAAGAAACCTACAGGCAATAAAGTATAAAGTTTTTCTCGAATCGGTCTGCGCCATCCGCGCCATTGCAACACCGTAAAAACGAGTACAAAGATTCCCATGGCAAGACGCAAGGAATGCTGATCGCCATGAAAGAGGAATCGGATACCTGCAGCAAAGCCTATAACGCCGCCGATCGCGAGAGGGATCACGATACGGGGCAGAATATGCTCACGGTAACGTATAGAGACCAAGAGGCAGTTGAATATATCGACAAGCAATACGGTGGGAACAACACTCTTCGCATCAAGAACCAATAAAAGGGCAGGCGCCAAAATCATACTGAAGCCGAAGCCAATGCAACTTTGTGCCATGGCTGCTATCAAAGCAGCCACAGAACCTACGACAATATAAGCGGTCATAGAGGACTCCGTTGTTACGAGTTTTTTCAGGAAAATTCCGCAAACGAGCGCATGAATCGGTCAAGCGATGAAGGCAAAGCTGTCTTTACTATACACCAAAGGTTATACCCGAAAGAGAATTGAATAGAAGTTCTTTCCATAGAATCTTCTCGCTCGATGCAGTGACTAATCCTATTTCTTTATAAGGGGTCGGGTAGCAGCCCTAGTGAGAGACTCACTTGATTTCCCTCTCTGACAACAACCTTGATACAGTCACCTTCTTTAAATTAGTGTAGAGGGCAAGGAGAACTGAATTATGAGAGATGTTGATGATGAAGGGTTGTTAGTTTCAAAGAATTCGTCTTTTATTTGT
>JAAYJI010000276.1 GCA_012523015.1 Candidatus Hydrogenedentota bacterium | reverse complement strand
GTTTGGTACTGTCGCCGTATTAATTTACCTTCGTTGCTGACTGGGTCAGGCGTTGCACCTTCGCCCAAACACGGGACCTTGCTCGATCTTGTGTAAATCGAACTGTTTACAAGCATTCCTAGTTGTGGGAAGATGGCGGTGTTTGGGAGATTATTAGTCTATGAAAAAGAACATGCGCGAATGGGTAAACCGAACAATCCTTGAACCAAGAAAGCGGCCATTACCGATTTTATCTTTCCCAGCCATTCAGATTATGGGCGTTACCGTCAAGGAATTGGTTAATGACAGCGAAACGCAAGCCCAGGCAATGAAGCTTCTTGTCGAACGGAATCATCCAATTGCATCCGTGAGTTTAATGGATTTATCTGTTGAAGCTGAGGCCTTCGGAGCTGAAGTTCGGTTTTCGGATTTTGAGATTCCGACAGTAATAGGTTCCGTTGCAAAGAACATGGGCGATGCTGAGAGTCTTACCGTTCCCAGCGTTGGTAATGGACGGACATGTATCTACTTGGACGCCATAAAGCGCGCTGTTTCACTTATTCAGGATATCCCTGTCTTAGCAGGTGTTACTGGACCTTTTACTTTAGCAGGACAACTGATCGGGGTTACGGAAACGTTTAAGGCGGCAAGGCGTAACCCCGAAATGCTTCACTTAGTCTTGGAAAAGTGCACAGAGTTTATCACTGCCTACGCACTCGCTTACCAGGAAGTTGGCTCCAACGGCATTTTTATGGCGGAACCTCTGACAGGGCTTTTGTCTCCCAGCTTGGCTATCGAGTTCTCAGAACCGTATGTCAAACAGATTGTCGACCGCGTCCAGAGTGACCAATATGTCGTAATCTATCACAACTGCAGTGGCAACGCATTGCGGATGATTGACTCAATCTTACGTACGGGGGCCATTGGGTATCATTTCGGCAACGCAATCTCAATGCCCGACGCAATAAGTAAATGCCCGCCAAATACTCTCTGCCTGGGTAATATTGACCCACGTACGTTACTAATTGACACAGCGGACCAAGTCAGACAAATCACGCGGGTCATGCTGGAAGACTGTGGGAGTGCGCCGAATTACATTCCGTCCACAGGATGCGACGTCCCACCCTTAGCTAAATGGGATAACATAGATTCTTTTTATGAAGAAATTGGATATTTCTATAGTGAGTTTTAAGCAAATAATCCAATTCGTTCATGCCGTTGTATTGTGTCCGTCCATATGTGGATTGGGAGTTAAAATGAAAGGGCTATCCCTGCTTCACCGGTGATTCTATCCGGATACCATGTTAGCCCATTTATCCTTGGAGCCGGAAGGGAACACCCTGCGTCGCCGGGGTTGGTAGCGGTTCGCGTGGCGTTGACTCGCCGTCAGGAAAGTAACCCACTTCCCCGGTTCGTTTTCTGATCTAAGTGTCCTGTGTCAGACGTCCTCGAAATTCGGGGATAAAAGATGCTGTGATCAGCGCTCTAAATCAAACGCAAAGAGTTGGCTTAATTCATAGTAAACCTCTCCTGACGGCATTGTTGCCATCTGTTGAAGCGGCAGGACGTCGGAACATCAAATTGGTGTTATCACGATATGGAGTTGCTTGCGACCTTTCACGGGCCTTTGTTATACTCATCTGAGCGAAAGGGAGCAAAAAAACATGGATAGTGAACATTCTTCTCAAGTAACAACTTATACTCCCAGTGACGAGAGCAAAATCGGACAATCATTCCCGATTCGTGATGCGGTGCTCAAGGTCAAGGGCGAATTGCAATACGTGGGTGACATGACGGTTGCCCGTATGCTTCATGCGAAAGTTCTGTTCAGCCCCAAACCTCATGCGCGTATCGTTGATATTGATACGTCGGAGGCTGAAAAGCTACCGGGCGTGCGTGCCGTTGTGACACATAAAAATACGCCGGCGGTGCGGTTCAATCCATGTGGTGAGGATATCAAAATATTCCACGATCAGCGGATTTTCGATGACAAGGTCCGTTTTGTCGGGGATCGCGTGGCAGCCGTGGCGGCCGATTCGGAGAAGATTGCCGAGCAGGCGGTCCGTTTGATCAAGGTCACCTATAAGGATTTGCCATTCTACACGGACCCTCGCCAGGCTTCTGAACCGGAAGCTGTCGCCATTCACCCTGACGGCAATCTGCTGCAGGAAGTCACAATGCAGACCGGAGACCCCGACAAAGCCTTTGCTGAAGCTGACTATGTATTCACAAATACCTATCACGTGCCGCCGATCCATCACGGAGCCATCGAACCTCATGCTGCATTGGCAGTACCGGATGCCAGGGGCAAGGTAACCGTATACACGCCAACCCAGGATGTGTTCGGAGTTCGCAAAAATCTTTGCCGTATCTTCAATCTTCCCATGAGCCGTGTCCGGGTAGTCAGTCCTGCCATGGGCGGTGGTTTTGGAGGAAAAATCGACGCTGTACTTGAGCCTGTTGTCATGGCGCTGGCGATCGCTACCGGCAGACCTGTCAGACTCGTGTTCAAGCGGAGCGAAATGATTCCCTCGACCCGGACCAGGCACGAAATGTATTTGACAACCACTACCGGATTGAACAAGGATGGGACGATCGTAGGCCATGAACTTGACCTGATTTCCAACGCAGGCGCCTATGCCGCCGGAGCAATGAGTGTGGTATGGGCACTTGGCGGAAAAGTTTTTAAAAATTACCGTACACCCCATATCCGTTTCCGCGGGCTCCCCGTTTACACAAACAGTCCGGTTGGCGGTGCCATGAGGGGATACGGGTCGCCACAGCGTTGTTTCGCGCAGCAACGTCAGATGAATACCATAGCCAGAAAGCTTGGCATTTCGATGATCGATCTGCAACTCAAGAACCTGGTCACCCTGTCGTCAGTGGATCCGAGGGATGGGCAACCCCACGGGGAAGCGCGCCCCATCGACTGTGTGACTATGGGAGCGGAAGCCTTTGATTGGAATGCAAGATGGGAAAAACAGGAAACGGATAAAAGGAACAACCAGGAAACCGTGCGCCGGGGAATTGGTATGGCTGTGGCCGTCCATGGCAATGGCCTCTTTGGCATTATGCCCGACACGAACGGCGTCATCTTGAAGATGAATGAGGACGGAACTGTTCATATGCTGACAGGAGCCAGCGATATGGGAAATGGCGTTGTGTCGGTTCAAGCCCAATTTGTCGCTGAAATTCTGGGCTTGTCCTTGGATGAAATTGAAGCCATTCAAGCCGACACGGACGTGACACTGTGGGATCTTGGTGATTATTCGAGCCGCGGTACCTATGTTTGTGGGCAGGCAGCAATCAAGGCGGCTGAAGCCGTGAGGGAGGAAGTATTACTCTATGCTTCCGAAATGCTGGAACTTGACGCTCAACAGCTGATCCTGAAAGAGAGTGCGGTCGTGTCCAGGGAAGATGACGGAAAACGGGTCACGCTGGCACAAGTGGCGCAATATGCGCATGATCATCATGAAACCGATATTTGCCATGCCAAGACCTTCGCTTCGAACGCTTTGGCCTTGTCATATGCAGCCCATTTTTGTGAGGTGGAGGTCAACACACGGACAGGCCACTGTCGCGTGACAGATTATTTGGCTGTACACGATCTGGGACGTACAATCAACCCGATGGGTATGGAAGGCCAGATTGAAGGTGCCATTCAAATGGGACTCGGTTACGCCTTATCCGAGACACTCGACGTGGATCCACAAACGGGGAGAAGCAGAAACAGCACCTTGCGAAAATACCATATGCCGACAGCGACACAAATGCCTCCGATTCGGATTCTTACGGTCGGCCACCCGGAGGAGAGCGGCCCATTTGGAGCAAAAAGTGTTGGCGAGTGTTCAACAGTACCGGTCGCACCGGCCATCGCGAACGCCATATCCAATGCACTCGATTGCGAGTTTGATGAGCTGCCTATTCATCCTGAAACAATCCTGAAAATAATCGATGGGTAGCATGATATCACTTGAATAATATTTCATAATATTCAAAGGGGCGTCCGAAGGAGGTTGTACAGGCGCACCGCCTTATATTACGCTTGCAATGCAGCGGATGATCGATGGAAACCCGACCAACCCCATCATTATTGTATGGAATATTTCTCTGAGCCGGCGTTCCCTTTGTGGTTGCCAAGAGTTGGGCTATCCGTGAAAAATTGGTAAAATCGCCCGGATATTTTTTGAATATGCATTTAGATTTTGGGGCTTTGCCATTTTCATGTTGCTTTATGCGGGATGGTTCGTTGACAATTGCACGGTGATGGTCTAGTATGACCGAAGTAACTTTTTGAATGCATTTACTGCAGTATAAATGCAATAATTATCAGTCATAAGCTCCGTTTGTTGATGAGATTTAACGGATGGGCATAGGTCAGGCATAGCGTGGTTTATTAGGTATTACAGTGACTAAGCGATATTCTGGAAGTGAGAAACAGCTCTCGAACTTGTCACTCGTGAAGTCAGGATGGTATTGCTTTTGCGGGAGGTGCGTGCGTATGGCATATTGTTTACGAAAGTCGGTCAAACCTTATTTTCCGATTGACTTGGGGCTTGGTACGCATTCCTTTTTGTTGACGCGCGATATCAAACTAATAAGATAAAGTCCTAACGAAACATCCCGAAAGACTGATCGTAATTGCAACTCGTATTCGGACAATATGCACAGTCAGCCGGTTAGGGAACTCGTTCGGGGTTGCTGTCGCGTGGACAGCTGTTTGGCGGACTGACGGTGACAAGGCGAAAGTGTGAGCAGTATGAGTTAGGATGAATAAGTCAGTCACTTATGGAGAGGACGCGATATTTTGCCGGTGTAAGGTGGCTTACCACCTTCAATAAGCATGGAACATGATCGGTGTTCATAGCACAAGGAAATGAGGAGAATTTGGCAATGTCAATGACCGAAGCACAAGAGAGTTACTTGACAAGAATGGATCCGAGAATCAAATTAATCGGTGTTTTGATGCTGACTGTGACCGTATTTATGGTCACCATCCTTTATTTGGTAATCGTATTTCTTGTGACATTTTTAGCCCTGTGGTTTGCTGCCCGGCTTCCGGGGAAATACTTAACGGGGTACTTGAAATTTTTGTCCTTTCTTATCGTATTCATTATTGTACTGCAAATGATTTTTTACCCTGATGCGGAACGCAATCTTCTGGGAATTCTCAAGCTTGACGGTCTGATTTACGGAATTATACTGGGCATCCGGCTCTGTTCACTAATTTTGTTGATGCCCATGCTTACGATGACGACCCCCTTGAACCGTTTGGCCCTTGGCATGACCAAGATGGGCTTACCGTACAAGGCCGCTTACATCATGACGACCACCATGAACATGGTTCCCATGTTTCAAAACGAGATCCGGTCGATCCAGGAAGCGCAGAAAATGCGTGGTATGACCGCCTTTGAACACAAAAATATTATTGTTAAGGCAAAGGCTTACCCCGCCCTTGTCACGCCTCTGGTGATCGGCGGGATGCGTCGTGCCCAGCAAATGGGCATTGCCATGGATTCGCGGGCATTTGGTGCGTTCAAGAAGAAGACCTACGTCAGTGAGATTCATACGAAACCAAGTGACTGGGTAGCATTTGCACTCGTGTGCCTGTATTGCGCCGCAATTATAACGGCCAACTACTATCTATAAGTGGAAGGGGACTTAATTGTGGTGAAGGATATGATTTGCTTTGATGATGTTTCTTATTGCTACAGCCGGACGAAACGCTGGGTGCTCAGAAAAATCAATTTATCGATCAAAAAGGGTGAGTTTATTGCGGTGATGGGGGCAAACGGTTCAGGTAAGTCCACGCTCTGCCAGTGCATTAACGGGATTATCCCGCATTCGCTCTCAGGAACACTGCGAGGAAAAGTGACAGTGGCCGGCTTGGATACACAGGAAATGACAGTTGCGGAACTGTCGCGCCATGTCGGTGTGGTACTGGAAGATCCGGAGACACAGATCTTCACCCACAGCATTGAGGAAGAAACAGCCTTTGGTCCGGAGAACCTGCAAATCCCTGCGGCTGAAATAAAGGAACGTATTGAGTGGGCGCTTAACATTGTGGGTCTCTGGCACCGTGCCAAAGATTCACCCCTGGCTCTTTCGGGCGGACAGAAACAAAGACTGATTATTGCCACAGCGCTCGTTATGCAGCCGGAAATACTGGTGCTGGATGAACCGACGTCTCAACTGGATCCGGTTGGAACGCGCGAAGTATTCGATGTGATCTATAAAATCGGTGATATGCATTCCATGACCATCGTCATGGCGACGCACAAGAGCGAAGAAATCGCTGAGTACGCAGATAAAATTTGCGTGATAAGAAATGGCAGAATTGCCGCATTTGACACGCCGCATGCTATTTTCGAACAGACCGAACTGTTGATGGATAATTGGATCAGACCACCTCAGGTGTCGGAATTATCCAGACGAATGAGAGAAAAGGGGTTGCCTATGTCACTGCACCCCATCATGCTGGATGAAGCAGAACAAGCCATCTATCAGTAGTTTAAGAATAAGGAGACCTTCTCGTGAGTGAAACAGTTCTAAAGATTGATCATCTGTCATTTACCTACGCCAGCGGCGTGGAGGCGCTGAAGGATGTCAGCCTGGACATTAAGCGCGGTGAGTTTGTTGCCATCATTGGACAGAATGGTTCGGGTAAATCCACCCTCCTGAAAAATATCACAGGCCTTCTACGCCCAACTAGCGGAAAGATCTTTATTAATGGCGAGGATAACATGGATATGTCAGTTGCGGAGATTTCACACGAGATTGGTTTCGTGCTG
>JAAYJI010000275.1 GCA_012523015.1 Candidatus Hydrogenedentota bacterium | reverse complement strand
TCGCCTGTGGGGCCGGTCATGTACAAGGGGAAGGAGCCTGTTTCACGAAATCCGGGGAAGTCGACCAACCCAAAGTCTGTATGCAAGGAAGATTCGAAGACGGCGATGGCGAGAATGTTGAAGGTAGTTCCATAATCCCAGTAGGAAGGGCCTTCCGGATAAATGCCGTCGGGCTGATAGCTTTTAATGGCACTGGGCAAGCCTTCCAAGGCACGGGTAATCACCTTCAGCGCCAATTCATTTTCTTCGTCGGCAATGGCGAGAGCACCCATGACCATTCCGGCATGGCAGACCTGATTCCAATTGTTGTTTCGAAATACCCAGCCGTCATGACCGTTATACGAGGGGCCAATCCCTTTGTCGCGGATGGCGTTACGTATCTCGGTTTCTTGTTCCGGCGGCAACAGAGGCAACAGCCAATCGTAGCCAATGGCCAGTGCGGCGGTCATTTCTGCCACATCCAGAAAGTGGGAGGGATTCCAGTCGGAAAATTGAATGATTGTTTCCATTTCCACAATCGCCCGTTGCGCATAGGCTGTGTTGCGGGTCATCCGATAAGTCATGGACAGGTTGAGTATACGCCGCAGCGCCTCACGGGAAACGGAAAGGAGCCGTTTCCCCGTGACCTTGCGTTCAACAGGTTCCAAGTCCAGGATCTCGTCGGCGTGTTCTTGAATCAACGTAAAAAGCGACTCTTTCGTCGGATGATTTTGGATCTCGTCGCGGACACGTTGTTCATCGGCCTCAGACATCAATAGGCGCGGGTGGGGGGCAATCTCCTCAAGAGCGGAACGGACCTGACTGTCAAATTCCGACGCGGAGACGAGAAGACAAGGAATGAAGAAAAGAGCCAGTAACGCAGCAACACGATTAAACACGATATTCTCCTTTGGGTGGAAGCTAAGGGCTTTAGGCGGTGAATCCTGAAGAAGCTTATTGGTCTATGGGTATGGCAAAGGCGCGCTCTGTGTCTGTGCTACGGAGCGCGCCGAGGCTACGGGTTTATGTCAGGGGACTGTGCGCGCCTTGGATTCAGTTGCTCTCAACGGCAATTTGTTCCTCGGCAGACTTTTCTTCGACAGCAGGGGCATCCTTACGGAAGGGTTTGTCCTGCTCTAAGAGCCATTCTAGGCCGTCATCTAAAATATCGACCACAATTTGTGCATCCCCTTCACGCAGACCCGGATGGTCGCAGGGATACCACTTAATATCTTTAGGTTCGCCCAGGGCGGCATAGAGCGCTTCACCGGCGGCAGGGCTGACTAAAGTGTCCTCGGAACCATTCAGCATGATTACAGGCCGTCCGGCAGTACCGGCGGCATAGCGTTTGGGATCGGCAGGGCTCATGATAAAAGCAACGATTTGTTTGCCCATCCAATGGAGAAGCCGATTGGACACCGCTGATTTCAACATGGGCGCATCCAGCATGGTGCGGATATTAGCGCCGCCCACAACCAACACGCTCGCACGGATCCGTTCGTCAAAAGCCGTTACCGTACTGCCGGTAATGGCGCCGTAACTGGCGCCGACGAGATAAATACGGTCAGGATCAATTTCAGGATAGGTTTGCAAATAATCAATTAAGCGTCGCGTCTCATTAATCGTTTTCCAAGGGCGTTGACGGAAGGCATAGGCGCCTTCAAGTATACCGTGCACTTTTCGGCTGCCCTGCATAGATTGATCGAAGCATGCCATGGCAAAACCTGCCTCATTAAAGGGCGTGCAGATTTCTTGGATAAAGCCTTTGCTCTGTCCGATGCCATGGAGGAAGATAATAACGGGAACCGGTTCTTTGCGATCCACAGGCAAGGTTAAAAGTACGGGGATGCTTTCACCGGCACGGGCATCCATCGTAAATTGTATTTTTTCAAAACGGCGGGGGCGGGTAATGCCGAAGAAGGTTGCCGTATCATCGACAACAGCCGTTTCTTCTACTTTGATGTTGAAAGGCAGGGTGGGATCATAATTATTGAAATAGGTGTAGTCTGCCCAAAATTTTGCAATCAACAATACGACGATGAGAACGAGTAAGAATCCACCAAGAATTTTTAGTGCTTTGCGCATGTTCGACTCCTTGATTATAAAATGAAGATAACATTCGGCTCCGGATTAGGCCTGCATATTCCCTAGCAACGTATCATAAACCAAAAAAGTTCAACGCTTCAAGATCATCATGACCCTTCCACAGATCAGTTAGACGGCTGTGAAGCACAGCGTATAAAAATAATATAGCAAGGAAGGCCCATTCAATTTAGGGTTGCTTTATTGAGCTCCTCCAAATCCGATTCAATAGATTGTATAATCGGTACAGAAAATCCTGTAAAGGGACTTAAATCCAAGTCGAAAAGTTTCGGCGATAGGGGATGTTGATTGCGTTTCCATTGCCCGGCGTTCAGTCTGCGGAAAAAATCGGCGGTCCATTGACGCATTTGCTCGGCGTCATATTCTGGAAAATGGAGGCATGCCATGCGCCAGCAGGTGACTAAAGAGTGCTGCGTTTCCAAGTAGAGATGCAAAAGCTCATCCAAGACCTTATAGGGCATGAGATCATCTTCGTCGGTTTGGCCAGGCTCTAATTCTGCGGAAGGCGGCAGCGCGAGAATCCCTTGCAGCGATTTGATATCTTCCTTTTTCGACAGATATTCGAGCAGTTGACAGACTACCGTTTTGGGGATATTGGCAAGGGGCGAATAGCCGCCCTGATTATCGCCGCCTGCGGTACTGTAGCCCACGGCCAATTCGCTTAGATTGGACGTAACCAATAAGAGCCCGTCCACGCTATTCGCCCAGTTCAGCAACATGGAAGCGCGCAGCCGCGCTTGCAGATTTTGACGCGTAATGGGCGTGACCTTGTTTGCATCGCCTGTCATTTCTGAAGCTTTTGACAGGAGCATACGCGCTTCCTTTTCTATAGAAACGATGGAGAAAGGAACCTTGCACTCTGCTGCGAGTCGGCTCGCGGCGTCCCGTGTGGCGTCACTGCTAAGCGCGCCATTAGCGAGATAAACCGTTTCGATGTATTGCGCATAGTTTTTGCTTTCCTTGCCTGCTCCAAGCATTTTTGCCGCTTTGACCGCCAACAGCAGACAGAGAGCACTGTCCTGTCCGCCGGATAAGCCGATTAGAAACTTTTTGAATACGCCAACCTTTTCAAAGTAATCGCGCAACCCGAGGGCGATCCCGGAAAAGAGTTCGTCCAATGCGGGGTTTCGGTCGCTTCTCCGTGTGCGTATGGACAAGATGTCGAGATTTTTGGGTTGTTGCTCTACATAGATCTCTAAAGATGCAGGCTTATAGCTTTCCTTGCTCAGATCAATAAGGGCGGGAGGGGGCATCTCTGTTGCGCCTGAAGCAAAGGCTCTTTCTTGACCCTTGCCAAGCCGGGCAAGATCGACTACGGCGCTCGTTAAGCGCCAAGGCTGTTTCGACAGGATAGGCCCTGACGCCGCCAGCCGCTGCGGTGTGGCGATGAGACAACCGCCCTCAAAAATATGACGTCCATTGTCGGTGCCCAAAAGATTCGAAAAGGCATAGACCTTTTTTCGTGCTGCCGCAGCGCTCATGAGCAGATTCGTCCGTTTCTCATGTACCCGCGGACTGAAAGGGGATGCGCCGGAAAGACACACAATATCCGCTTCTCCCGCCATACCCTCGTTAAGCAGGAACGGCGCATTATGGTATTCATTATAGAATTCGGAGACTACGGTGCCAAAGGGTAAACGGAAGAGAAGTTCTCCTGCAGGGACGCCGTGAATTTCAGTGACCCCGCCTTCCCAATAACTCCAAGTCCCTTTATGACAGCCAAAGCTTGCCTGACCTTGTTGTTTCTTGAGGGTCAGACCGTGGATAATTTTATTATGAATGAGCGCGGTGGCGCTGTACAGGTGGTTATCATGCTGAATGGGTAAGCCGACGAGCAGCGCAATCCTATCGCATAGACCGGAAATTTCTGCCAAGGTGGCCCAGCTTTGTTGTGCCAGCTCCGCCCGTGAGGCGCGATCTTCCAGACTGTACCCGGAAATGCCGAGCTCAGGCGTAACCAGCAAATGAACATTATTGTCCTGCGCCTTCTTGATAATATCGGTAATGTGCGCTTTATTTCCTTTGAAATCACCTGCTTTCACTGAAAGCGATGCGACTGCAATATTGACTAAACCCATGGTTGTCTCCCTTCCCAAAAGGCTCGGATTGATCGCGGACTGCTTGCACAAGATCACTCTCGCAAATCACTGTCCGAAGGATCCAAAACCTTAACTGCTGTTCATACTATTATCAAAAAATTAGGAGGATTTTCTATCTTCTATAAAAGGGGATTTATGATCGCGCCTTAGTGTTTGCCTTCTGATTGAAATAACATGCTGTCCTTCATATCGCCCAGCTGCGGCGAGAGCAGCACTTTATAGATCTCAGGATTTCTCAGTCGTTTGTATTCTTCGGGAAGGCTGGCTTGTGTGGTCAAGGCATAGTCCCGGATATCCTTGGTTTTCAAGGGCGCACGGGTACGTTTGCCCGCTGCAAATACGGTTTCCAATAAAGCTTTGGCATAGACGGTATGTTCGAGATAGCGCGCCGCATGGGGATGTTTCTGTGCGCGGCCGGGAATGGTTCCCTCCTCGACAACCGGTTCCTTATCCAGATAAATGACATCCCCTAAGGGCTGCCCGTTTTTATCAAAATAGCGCATCAGCTCTTTGCGTCCGGGGTTGGTTGCCTTTTCAAAATTGGAAGTGACATTCATGCGCGGCTGCCATGCGCCGTCTTCGTCGATGGCAACCAGTTTATACACGCCGGGCAAGGCCGGAGCATCATAACTGGTAATTAGTTGGGTGCCCACACCCCACATGTTAATCTTTGCGCCTTGACGTTTAAGATCAGCAATCAGATCTTCGTTTAAATCGTTGGAAGCGGCAATGATCGGCTCTTCCAGCCCTGCCTCAACCATCATGGCGTAGCCGCTTTTGCTCAGCTTGGCGAGGTCGCCCGAATCAAGACGTACTGCAGGGCGAATAGGAATCCCTTGCTCCTGCATTTCTTGGAAGACTTTTATAGCGTTGGGGAAACCGCTTTTAATGGGATCATAGGTATCCACCAACAACATACAGCGGTCGGGATAGAGGCGCGCAAATTCGCGGAAGGCTTCCAGTTCGGAAGCAAAACTCATGACCCAGCTGTGCGCATGGGTGCCCGCCACAGGCACATCATGTATTTTCCCGGCCAGTACGTTGGAGGTATAGGCACATCCGCCTATATAAGCCGCCCGTGACGCGCTCGTACCGCCGTCGGGACCGTGAGCGCGTCTCAATCCAAAATCCATGACCGGATCCTCTTGTGCGGCAAGGCAGACCCGCGACGCTTTGGTGGCAATGAGGGTTTGGTAATTGATCATATTCAAGAGCGCCGTTTCCACCAGCTGCACTTCCGGAATAGGACCTTCAACTTGCACGAGCGGTTCATTGGGGAAGACGCATTCCCCTTCACGAACAGCACGAACGGTACAGCTGGGCTCAAAGTCGTGGAGATAGTCTAAAAACGCCGCTTCGAAAACATGGAGAGAGCGCAGATAGTCCAAATCATCAGGACAAAAACGAAGGTTTTCGAGGTAATTCAAAAAGTCATCGAGACCGGCAGCCACCGCATAGCCCGTGTCAGGAGGGAGGCTGCGGAAAAAATAATCGAAGCTAACCCGTTGCTCCGTTTTGCCGCGCTTCCAGTGGGCCGCCATCATGGTTAATTGGTAGAAATCGGTTAAGAGCGCCATATGGCGCCGGTCGAACCAAGAATGTGCTGCTGTGGTCATAGGAGGCAATCACTTTTAATAATTTGGACACCTGCCTCTTGTAAGCGGTTCAGCACGTCTTGGGTCGCATCGGGGTTTGCTGCTTGGGTCGCGTCTTCCACCAATACGGCGCCAAAGCCGGCTTTCAAGGCATCAAGGGCAGTCGCCTGCACACAATAATCTAAGGCGAGTCCGGTCACGAATACGCGCTCCACACCGCGATTTTGCAGCATTTCGGCAAGCCCCGTACCATCGAAAGCGCTGTAGGCTTCGCGATCGGCGAAGATGGCTTTGTTGACGATTATCGCGTCCACAGGAACACGCAAATCGCCATGAAACTCTGCGCCCGGCGTATCCTGAACACAGTGAACGGGCCAGCTGGCATCTTTAAATTCCGGCGCTTCCACAAAACTGCAGTGATCATCGGGATGCCAATCTCGGGAAAAGATAAGATGATCAAAATTCTTTTGGATACAGTTGATTTTTCGAATAACACCGGAGCCGTGGAGCACCGGTAAGGCGCCTCCGGAACAAAAGTCATTTTGAACATCGACGACGATTAAAGCATCTTTTGAAGTTACAGATTTCATTGGAATATTCCTTTGAAAAAGTTTTGGGCAAGACTAATAATTTTATCGTGATCGAATGCGAGGCCGGGCAATTTGTCAACCGGAAACCAAGCCGCATCGCAAGCGTCATCTGCAGCACACAAAGGCGCCGGTGCTGCGAGAAAGCCCAGATACGCTACAGAGATAGAGCGGCCTCGCGGATCACGACCGAGGTCGCCAAAGCTGTGGAATTGTCTTAAGGGTATATCAACCAAACCGGTTTCTTCTTTTAATTCACGGGCAACAGCAGCGTCAAGGCTTTCATCCATATCCAGAAAGCCGCCCGGCAATGCCCAAGATCCGGCAAAAGGATCGTTTTTCCTGCGTATCAATGCTATTTGCTGCTCTTGCTTCAACTCGGAAAAGACAACAGCATCAACCGTAACCATAGGCCGCGGATAACGATAGCAAAAAAGGTTCATGATAGCGCGTTGCCTTTATTGTTCGTGTTAGCATACTTGAAATGGGAATAGGACTTCATCTTTTTTAAACGGAAAGCCATGGTGACGCTATTCCAATCCCTGTAAAAAAAATCTCGGGACGCGATCCATGTATCGGCTCCTTTTCTCAAATAATTGTATCAGCGTCGCCCTGGAAATGTTCCGGATCATAGGTTTCGACAGCCGAGGCAATTTCATCGGCCTTAAAAGGTTTCATCAAAAAACTGTCCGCACCGGATTCCTGCATTTTCATGGAATGGTGTTCCACCGTTTTAGAAGTGACAATGAATACCTTAATCCCTTCCAAAGCCGGATCATTTTTAATTTGACGACAGATATCCCAACCGTCGGCATCGGTTAACGCAAGTTCAAGCATAACCAGCCAATAGTGTTCTGCATTGACCTGCTTCAAGGCTTCCGCGCCCGTATGGCAATAGTCTACTTTATAGCCCTCTTCTTTCAAGCAGCGCTTAATAAAGAGACAAGTTTGCTCATCGTTATCGACGTAGAGAATGTTCGCGCCGAGTTTGGGCGTGGTAAGGGGCTTTTGTCCCAAGGCGTAATGAATACCGCTCAAGAGCGTACTTTTTCTAAAGGATCGTTTTATTCGGGAATCAATACGATTTTTAAAGCTCTCATAGAGGCGGTCATTATCGGTCAAGATCATCATGGGAAATGCGGCGATGGAAGGATCCGACAAGAGCTCGTCGAGCAGGAGCCGCCCCGTAGGACCTGATTCTGTGTCTACGATAATGCAGTCGGGATTGTATTTGTTGGCGAGGGTAGTCGCTGCTGCAGGATAGACAGCATGAATAATATCCATCCCTTCCGAGGTTAAGATCTGGCGAATCTGGGAGCTTAACGCACGATCCTGAGAGACCAGTTCAAACAATAAATGGGTCTCAGTGGGCATGACCATATGCCATTGGGTCTCTTCGGATAAATCAGATTTTTCGTAGCGGGGCAAGGTAAAACGGAAAGCCGTTCCTTTGCCTTCTTCACTGGACACGGTAATACGGCCGCCATGAAGCCCGACAAAATCCTGCGCAATGGCAAGGCCGATTCCTGTGCCTCCATATTTACGGGTAGACGAACTGTCATATTGATAAAAGCGGTTGAAGATCTTGTCTTGCGCTTCCTTGGGGATGCCGATGCCCGTATCGATAACGGAAAAACGAATATCTTTTTTCCGTACTTCAAGATCAATAGTAACGGAACCGCCATCAGAATTGAATTTTACAGCATTGGAAATCAGATTGTTAAAGACTTGCCCCAGCTTGCCCTTATCACCGTCGACCAATAAAGGCGGCGTAACAGAATTTCCTTCGGAATCATGTACTTCCAGATGCAGTGGGATCGACCGCGCATCGGCTGTGGGGCGCACGGATTGCATGCTGGACAAAATGCAATTGACTACATCAAAGTGGGTGAAGAGCATTTCTTCCGAACCGCGATGAACCCGAGAGAAGTCCAAGAGGTTTTCAATTAGGACAACCAGTTTTTCAACATTGCGCATGACAATATTGAGGTACTCTTCTTGTTGGTCGGTGATGGGGCCAGCCTTGCTGTTCAAGATCATGTCCGTGTATCCCATGACCGCGACAAGGGGCGTGCGCAATTCATGAGACACATTGGATAAGAGATGCACCTTCATTTCGTCCAATGATTTCAGTTCAATATTGGCGGCGTGCAGCTTTTCTTTGGCTTGATTCACATTGGTCAGCGATTCTTTAAGATTTTCGAGCAACTGAGCATTGCGTATGGCAGAGGTAAGATGCGGCGCTATCTGTTCAAGAATCTCCGCGTGGTTCCGTGTAAAACCACCGACCTGATCGGAGCCAAAGGTCAAGGCACCGGCGATGCCGTCGAGGGCGTGCAGGGGCACACAGAGAATGCTTTTCACTGAAGCGGGGAATTGGTAGCGTATGGGCAGCGACGCGTTTTCAAGATCCTCAACGAGAAGATATCTGCCTTCTTGCGCCACCCAGCCCGCCGTACTGTTATCATCATCCATACGGGGGAAGAGGGCGGGGCCTTCTTTGGGTTCAGGATAAAGCTGACGGGTTTCAAAGGTACCGTCGCTTAATTTGAGAGAAATGGCTGCATAGTCATACGCGACAAGGTGACGAATCTCACGGTTCAGGCTTTCATAAACGAGCCCCGCCTCCACGCTGGAATTAACGAGATTGGCGATCTGATTAATGAAGGTGATTCGTTCGGCTCGTTCTTGCACTTCCTTTTCCAAGATGACGCTGTGGGTCACATCCCGAAAAGATCCGTCTATGCCTGCAAAGGAATTGTGTGTGTCAAAGATTGGCGTACCGGAGAATTCCACACAGGCGCTTTGATCATCGGCCCGTTTCAACCAAATACGGATGTTTTCAACATAAGGCGATACGACCAAGCTTTTGGTGAGGTTTGTGTGTTCCTCTTTGTCCAAAAAGAAATCAACCAGTTTTTTGCCCAAGAGATCATCAAAAGATTCGTATCCTAAAATAAAGGCGCCTGCAGGGTTGATAAAGGTGATTTTGTCTTTGACATCGGTTTGAAACCGTGCATCACGCATAGACAAAACAAGGTTCCGATATTTTTCCTCTGATTCTTTTAATTGATGCACATTTGTGCGCAGTGCAGAGGCCATTTGGTTGAAGGATGTGGCAAGCTCGTCAATTTCGCCGCCCGCATCAGTACGCACTTTCAAATCGAAATTACCTTGTCGGATAATTTGTGCGCCTTCGTTGAGCAGCGACACGGGCCGGATAATGCTGTTATTCACAATGCGATAGGCAATTAAACAGAAAAACGCAATAACCAGAGTGCTCACTAAAAGCGTCAAGACTGCTGCGATGTTGATCGTGGCAAAGACACCTTGGGTCGGTTGATGGACAGCGACATAGACGGGAAAACGCGTATCCAGTCGGTGGTAGGCAAGGAGCACGGGCACGTTTTTCCCTTGGGAGGGATAGCGCCAAAGGAAGAAAGAGCCCGCGGCGGTATCTTCGTTACGTGCCATTTTTTCTGCAAGGTCGGGACATAGAGGGATTGTTGTCGGCGGGGGCAGGATATTATCCGTACGCTCGCTTAAGAAGACGGTGAATTGCATGTACGACGAATAAAAGATGACCTCGTAGCGGTTGTGCTGTTCTTCTTTCGGACGGTTCGGCTCGTCCAAAATCAAATCAAGCAGATCATCGA
>JAAYJI010000274.1 GCA_012523015.1 Candidatus Hydrogenedentota bacterium | reverse complement strand
GGATACTACGGTACCGGCTACAGGCACTTGTGTTTTTGTGGCAATGCCACAGTTATCCGAAGCAACGAGAAGGCTTGTCAAATCAGGTATGGTAATCTGACAGTTTGCGTCGGCATTCAAAGTCTGGTTTGCGGGGCAGCTCGTGATCTGGGGTGGAGTTACGTCTTGAACATATACCCAGGTCTTACAGCTCGCAGAATTGCCGCCTACATCAGTGACGGTCAGCGTGACTTCTGTATCAACGGATACCATGGTACCGGCTACAGGCGCTTGTGTTTTCGTGGCAATACCACAGTTATCCGAAGCAATGAGAAGGCTTGTCAAATTAGGTATTGCAACCTGACAATTCGCATTTAGATTTAAGGTTTGATTTGCGGGGCAAGTGGTGATAACCGGAGGAATGGAATCGGTCACGGTCACGGTGGCAGTACAAGAATCTTGACGACCGAGTTGGTCGGTGACCGTAAAAATTACGCTCTTGCTCGGAATATCTACACCGCTGAAGGTTGATTGCGACAGTGTCATATTCAAGATGCCCGCTTCGGCTGTGCTGCCGTCGTCGACACTGTTTGCGCCCAAGGTGGCAGAGCAGTTCGAGTCAAGGGTTACACTAACATTTTTGCATTGTGCCACAGGATTGGTTGGGCTATATTCATAAGCGCCCATATCGGGGTTCGCGCCGATCGGACGAGCCACGCCAAGAATATCACTGGTCAGCGAAGAGTTGCCTGCATCCACGCAAGGGGCGCCGGTAATTCTGTATGCCCATGGGAAAGCCCCGCTCAAATTCGGCGCCAGGCTAATATTGCCCGTTCCGAAATAGGAGCCTTGAACATTACTGTAAGTGACAATCATCGGAAAATTAGGGGGATCTATTATCGGGGGATTACCGTCCTTATAGGCGCTTTCATTCACAATCCCATCAGTGCCGGTATTGTCCCAAATAATGCTCGAAATAACTTGTGGCGCAGAAATAGGCATTGGTATAGAATTGTCGGCATAATTGTAGATACCGCCGCTATCGAAACCAAAATTGATATTAGTACCGGAAATAGCGGGCGTCGCAACTGCCGTGTTGTCACATATCGTTACATGTATCAACATGGGGGCTGATTGATTGTTAAACATGCCGCCGCCGCCGCGGATCGGGCTGTTGACATTGTCCGTATTGCGGCGCGTTGTATTGCCCACAATGACGCAGTTCGTATAGGTACCGCGGGCCATCACCGTTGTCGACGATTCATTGGAAACGCCGCCGCCGCTCGACTCCGCTTCATTGCCGTAAATGTAGCAGTTGGCAATATCGGGATTAGAGAGCCAGTTATAAATACCGCCGCCGCGATAGGTGTGATAGTTGGTACCGTCGCCAACAGCATTACCGCCCGTAATATGAAAACCATCAAGCCGTGCATTCACCGTTGCTGTAGTACTTTTACCAAAGACCACCACGTGATACGCTTTGGCAGAACCGCCGCGCGCCGTCGAACCATCAATGACCGCCACGTTCAGATAACGCGAACGCGCGCTTAATTGTGTCTCTTGCTTACCCGTGCCGCCGCGCCACCCTTCAAAACCACCATAGACATGAACGTTATCTTTCATGACCAACGAACCGGCAACACCGCCCCACACCTCGGAACGGGTTTCGTTGTAAAATAGGGGAGACGCAGCGGGACCGCCTGCAACCCAAACCTGACCGCCGCCTGCGTTGGCAGCCGCATCAATTGCGGGCTGAATCGTTTTAAAGGCATTCTGCCAGCTTGACCCATTGCCGCCCGCCGCAGACTTATCCACGTAAAAAACGGGCTGTGCCACTACTGCCGGCGCCAAAAGTAACATACCCAAACTCATACAAACTAAAAACGCTACAGACCTTCCATCGCTCTTCATGACTAAACTCCTTTTCCTTTAAGTCAATTAAAGATTCTATTATAAAAAAAACTTTATATTTTTGTTTGGAGCGCAGATTTAGATGATGTGGATTTAAATTTTATAGATAAATAGCTTGTGTCCCCATATTCCTAGATTTTAAACATTCTCTTAACTATAGAATACCCGATTCCCGGCTAAATGTCAACCTATTTTTTGAATATTAATAAAATAATATTTAATACGTATAGGGATATGTGCGCCCCCCGTAGACTGGTCCATGCATACTGAGAGTTTCCCATCTGCCCTTCGGTCAAGGAGACTTGATTATGTTGAAAAGGAAACGTCTCCATCCGGAACAGATCCTTCGCAAACTTCAGGACGCGGATCGTCTTTTGAATGCTGGAAAGTCTGTGGAACATGTATGCCAAGCATTGGAAGTGCGTCGCTCCTTCACAGCCGATGCCATTGTTGGTGTGTTATCAGATCTTATGGCTGCGCATGGTGTTCCCTGTCATATTCGTTCGGATACCGGATCGGAATTTATTGCTGTACAAATGCAAACATGGTATGAAAAGATATCTCTTGGGTCTTTATATGTTGCTCCGGGAGCCCCTTGGAGAAATGGCTATGTCGAATCTTTTAATAGTCATTTTCGCGACGAATTTTTAGCAATGAATTATTTTACTTCCCTTAAAGACGCACAACAATTGAGTATGATTTGGAAGGTACGTTATAACGAGACACGTCTCCATTTTTCTCTGGGTAATCGGCCCCCAAATGAATTTGCTGAAGGAAGCGCGCTCATGAAACACAGAAACGCTCATAACAACCGGACCAAAAAGCGGAGGCTTAACAGTATTCCGTTGGCATGAATGGAAACGATCAATCAGAATTTGCAGATTTAATGGGTAGTGTGGAAGGGGCTTGACTTGCTTGCACTTAAAGATCGGAATCAAGCACGAGACCGACAGCACAATAAATTCGTGCTAAGGCCTTGTCGTTTCTTGCAGCGCAGCCCAGGTATGGCGCTTGAAAAAGCTGGTGTCTACGTTCTCTTCCATCCATTGAAACATTTTGGGCGTCATGGAAAAGGTCATTTTGTCCTTGCCGATGAGCCGCTCCAAATTTTTCCTTGCCGACAAATCGGTTAAGCCTACCAAGGCGCGCGGGTGCTCTTTCTCAGCTTCACGGTACATAAAGATCCCGATAACCTGGCATCCGGCTCCGTAGGGTATACCCACGTTTTCCCGTTCCGGATGCTCATGATTTGCCATGACCACCAAAGCCGATAGCTGATCCGGGTTTACCACTAAAGTAACACTCTTTACGGCTTCGTTGTCCAAGTCTTCCCGTTCCATACGCCGAAAGAGAACATAGTCTGTAGGGATCTCTTGGATGGGCAAGCTTGCAACAAAGCGGCGTGTTGTCT
>JAAYJI010000273.1 GCA_012523015.1 Candidatus Hydrogenedentota bacterium | reverse complement strand
GGTGAAGCACGAGGAGGTTTACCCGATGGTGCCGCCCGGCAAGCCGCTTGAGGATACCGTGCTGGGACGTCCCAAGAAAAAGAAAGGGCGTCCCGTGGGCCGCCGTAGCGCGAAACCCGCCGCAACCACCTGAGAACAGGAAGAAGAAAAAATGAATAAAAAATTGGCAACTTACAACCTGAGCATCTTTGTGGCTAACCGTCCGGGCGCGCTGGTGCGTATCGCGCAGGCGTTTTCCCGGCGGGGATTCAACATCGAGAGTCTGGTGGTGTCGCCGGGGACGACGGCGGACTTCTCGCGCATGACGATTACGGCCAAGGGTGACCGGGCCGGTTTGGAACAGATCATTATGCAGTGCTCCAAGCTGGTGGATGTGATGGCGTGCCGAGAGCATTCCGACGAAGAAGTGGTCGCGCGCGAACTGGCTCTGGTCAAGGTGGCCGTGGACAGCGGCCAACGTGGCGACGTGCTGCAGATCGCGGACCACTTCCGGGCCAAAACCGTAGACCTGACGGAAACGTCCATGGTGCTGGAGGCTACGGGCGGCTCGCAGAAACTCGACGCGATGGTGGAACTGCTGCGTAAGTTCAAAATTGTGGAACTGGTGCGCACTGGCAAGGTCATTATGGCCCGCGGCGAAGGACAAACCTGAGGCGTAGCGCCGAATTCACACTCCACTAACCTTCGGTCTCGATTCAAGTGGAGAGCCGGAAAAAGCGGCGGTCAGCAAATGGCCGCCGCTATTTTTGTGGTAACGCAGAACGAGAAGGCAGACCGGATGATGACGGCAGCCGTTGCAAAACAACTCGGTCTCAGCAAGCTGAGCCCCTACAAAACAGTGGGGGCAGGTAGAGCGATTGACAGCGCGGCAGTATTTTGTAAAATATGTAGCTGGTTATGAATAAACCAGTTTCTATCCATTCCAACTAAAAGGTAACTAATGAGCATAGCGAAAGAGTTCCAGGAATTTGCGATTAAAGGCAACATGATCGATATGGCGGTGGGTATCATCATCGGCGGGGCATTTGGCAAGATCATCAATTCACTGGTGGCGGATGTGATCATGCCACCGATCGGGATGCTGCTGGGGAAGGTGGATTTCAAAGATCTAGCGATAATCCTGAAGGCGGCGACGGTGGACGCGGCGGGGGTCGAGGTGCCGGCGGTAACGCTCAACTACGGGATGTTCGGTCAGAACGTGGTGGATTTTTTGATCATTGCATTTTCAGTGTTCTTAATGGTGAAGGTGGTGAACCGCCTGCGCCGCAAACAGGAAGCTGAAGAAGCCGCAAAGTAACCCCCAACATATCTAGGAGGAATACCCTATGAAGAAGTGGATCGTTGGATGTGCAGTGCTGGCGCTGGCCGTTTCGGCCGGGGCCGCAGAGAAGAAGGCGAAGAAGAAGGTGGCAGCAGAGCCGGAAGTGGCAGAAAAGCCAGCGTGGGTGACTACCCTGAACGCAGGACTGACACTGACGGATGGCAACAGCGAGACGCTGGGCGCAAACGTCGGCCTCGTCGTGACCGGCGAGAAGGAAGGGCTGGGCTCCGTAATTATTGGGGCTGATGCAAACTACGGTGAGAGCACCCTAACGACCGAGACGACCGACGCCGATGGCAACGCAGTGGTGACGAAGGCAGACGAAAAGACCGTGGAGAACGCCAAGGCGTTTTTCAACGTCAAGAAAACACTGAGTCCGATGACGTTCGTCTCTCTGGACGGGTCGGTCTTATATGACGACATTGCGCTGATTGACTACCGCACTACGCTGGGCCCTGGTCTAGGATTTTATGTGGTAAAGAACGACAAGCGTGAGTTGTCGCTGGAAGCAGGCCCGTCCTACGTGTGGGAGAAGGTCGACGGCGCATCGAACGACTACTTGGCGCGGCGGTTTGCCGAGCGCTATTCGTGCCAGATAACAT
>JAAYJI010000272.1 GCA_012523015.1 Candidatus Hydrogenedentota bacterium | reverse complement strand
TGCCATGGACTGCTCTCTTTACAATCTCATAACTCCCGGCAAATCCCATCGGCCGTAAACGATCGTATATCCACGTGGCCTTATAATCCATGTCTTCCATAAGCCATGCTTCAATATTGCCGCGATAGGCATCCAAATGGCTTTTACGACTGGATACACTTTGCTTTTTCATGGCCAGTGTCGGTTCATCAAGGTATTTCTTCACCGTGTTCCGGCTGATACCCAGCTTCCTAGCAATCTGACGCTGGCTCAGACCCTGCCTCTTCATTACATGTATGTCCAAAACGGTCTCCTTTTTTTCAATGGCTCCTCCTCGATCCTACTGAGATAAAATACATACATTACTCTTTTCTCTCAGTAACTCCACCTCTATGTGGCTCACTTTTCAACGACCATTTTTGGCTCAATTTATCACGACCGGGAACAACATAAGCGACATTTCTGAAACCGAGACGACGGATCACGTCTAAATAAAGCAGAATCCGCCTTAGAAATGGCATTCGTCAAAATTCCCCGAATTAAATATTGGCACAGCGTCTAAATGCGGGAAACGATTTCAGCAATCCTTGCCCCTGCTTTACCTTCCCAAAGAGGCGGTATCACACCCTTACGCTCCTTGCCATCAAGTAATCGGCGCGTTTCTTCTCGTAGCAGTGCCATATCTTGCCCCACCAAGGTATTGGTGCCTACATCCACCGTTACCGGACGCTCTGTATTCTCACGCACCGTAAGGCAAGGAACACCCAGATAAGTAGTTTCTTCCTGAATCCCGCCGGAATCGGTGATGACCAGTTTTGCTTTCTGCTGCATGCACAAAAAATCCAAATAGCCGACAGGATCGGTCAATTGCAGGTTACAGTTTTCCCTGATTTTGATTTTATTGGCGGCGATGCGCTCACGAGTGCGGGGATGAATAGGAAAGACGATGGGCAAATCTTTGCTGATTTCACCGAGGGTTTCTATAATCTGTTTGAGCATAGCCGGCTCATCCACGTTTGATGGCCGGTGCAGTGTGACCAGACAATATTTCTTTTCCTCAATTTTTAAATCAGCAGAAAGCTGGGGCCACAAGCCTCCCGCCTTCGGTAAAAGCCGCGCTAGCGTGTCAATCATCACATTGCCGACAAAATGGATCTTTTCTATAGCCACACCTTCCCGAAGAAGGTTTGCATCGCCGTCCTGTGAAGGAGTGAATAGATAATTCGCAATCTGATCCGTCATCAGACGATTAATTTCCTCGGGCATAGTGCGGTCAAACGAGCGCAACCCGGCCTCTACATGACCCACACGGACACGCAGCTTTGCGCAAACAAGGGCGGCAGCCACCGTTGAATTCACATCTCCGTAAACCAAAACCAAATCAGGCTTTTCTCTTAAAACCGTCTCTTCAAACCGCATCATAATCTGCGCCGTCTGCACGGCATGTGAACCGGAACCGACTTCCAGATTTACATCCGGGGCAGGTAAACCCAACTGCTGAAAGAAAATATCAGACATATTCACATCATAGTGCTGGCCGGTGTGAACCAAAACCTGTTGTACCTGTGAATAAGCAGCAAGCGCCTGATGGACTGGGGCTACCTTCATAAAATTCGGCCTGGCGCCGACGACATGCAATATCTTCATATGGTGATAATCTTTCCTGATTTAGCCGATTCCACTGCCGCGAAACTTACTCTTGTGGCATTAACAATTTCATCAAAGGGGATCAGGGACGGGGCATTTTCGCCCACTGCTTTAATAAACGCGGCAGCTTGGCCGGATTCCCGACCATGACCGCGCCGGACGGCACATCTTTTAAGACCACTGCCCCAAGTCCGAAAACGCAATCCGCACCAATACTAATTTTTTGCATTTTGATAAAAAAGCTGCTTCATGTGATTCATAACGTCATGTATAGTTGCAGCAGTTTTCTCACTTCGGTTGACCAGTTGTATTTTTCTTGTACCGCCCGCTGGCCGTTTTGGCCCATACGTTCGGCTTCGTGTGGGTTTTGAACCAAGTAATCAATTGCACGCGCTATGTCTTTTAGGTCAAGTGGGTTTACACACATTCCACACGAATTACCATCAATAATCTCACGCCACAGCGGAAAGTTGGAAGCAATGACAGGCAATCCAGCATACATATATTCAAACATCTTTACTGGCAAGGCATCAATATAGTTTATAATGGGATGCAAAGTCACCAAGCCGGCCACTGAATGTGCGAGAACTGAACGAACTCCTTCACGGTTCTGCCATCCTAGCGCATCCACTTGCTGCCAACCAGCCTCAGCTTGACACAACGCTTTAAAGTCAGCTTCCACAAAGCGGCCCGCCAACTGCAATCTCGTACCACTTTGCACGCGTTCCATAGCGCGCACAATTTCTAAAACACCACGACTACGAGATATGCCCCCCACATAACACACCTGGTTTTGTTTGGCCTTCCAGTTTATCATTCCAGTGGACAGCTCGCCAAGCAAGGGAAAGTTGTTGATATCCACAGAACGAATACCCATGCTGTTAAATTTGTCGCGTATAAAGGGTGTGGCGGTAATTACCGTATCCAGCTTACGGCAGGCCCATTGCTCGTACACGCGAAGAGCCTGAGACAAAACATATCTGGAAAACTTGTTCAAATAATGCTTGCCCAATAATTGCTTGGGGACGTCTTCATGCGAATCAAAAATCACCTTCTTGCCGTATTTTTTCAGTCGTAAGCCGATGGGTATTAGCTCCGGGTCGTGCAAATGATACACGTCGCAATCCAGTTCCATTGCCTTTTGGTAGACCCTACTGACCGTCCTGGTCATTCTGGAAAGTCGCCCGCCGGTGGTTTTGCCGACGCTTACGATTGTGACGCCGTTCTTTTCTTCATAAGGTAAATCATCCGCTACAAGCAAATACACTTTATACTTCGGATCCTTTGCGAGCGAAGTGCACATTTTAAGAAAAATCCGTGTATCGTAACGGGGGTGAACAGAGGTGAGGTGAGCGATTTTACGAATAGGCATTTATGGCTTTCCCGGTCAACTTAGTTAGAATATTCTGTGTGGCTTTCAAGAGTTTGTATCGACCATCCCAGTTTGCAAATTTCGAATAGTGCCTGGGCGGAGCTTCTATATATGCGTTCAATTCAGGCACGGTAATACCCAGCTTCCCGGCAATATACGCCTTGTCTTCCTGAAGTTCAGCCTCTTCATAAAGGGACGCCTGCAAAGCCTTAAGGGTCTGCTCGCGACTGATTATCCCGGTCACAATCATGCTGGATAAATGGGGCTTTCGTTTATCCATGTTGAATTTTTTGGGCAGGTAATAATTCTGAAAAAACTTGGTGAACCGCGACTCCCCATGCTTGCGCTCATAGGGCACATAGCCGATGGCCGTCAAACGTTTGAGGGCAATTTCCTTGCTATAGGGCATCAAATTTAAAGGCCTCACCGTTGTCATTTTTTTGATGAAGGGATAATAGACGTAGTATTCAAAAAAACTAATCAGAGGAAAATCCCGTAGTGGCCTTGTCCCGTATTTTTGATGAATCGCTTTGATATTGATGGCGTCCATAGCCGCATGGTGCCATGCCGCAGGAAAGATGCATTCGGTTGGAATATTGCCCCCGCCAATCACATAGCGAATATGGTTTTTTACCGCAAAATGATAAAGAGCCGCAAAGAATGCATGATCCTGCACTACATCCTGATTCGCCACACCGGCTTTCAGATAGGCCAATTGAAGGTCTTTTACCTCTTCCCAATCTATTACAATTTTATGGAGTTGAAAACCGCAATGATTCAATACAGCTTCAATATTTTTAACCGCAAACTCACTGTTCCAACCTGCATCTACGTGAACAACGAGCGATCGCAGCCCATAGTCCTTCATCACCAGAGCCAAATAAGAGCTGTCCAGCCCGCCGCTTAAGCCTAAAATACAGTCGTAAGATTTGCTCCTATTTTCTTGTTTAATCTTGTCTACCAAAGCCTCCAGCTTGCGCTGCCCTTCTTCATTGGGAAACCACCGCCTGGACGTCACTTCATCAAAATTTCGACAATGATTGCAGACACCGGCACTATCAAAAGTGATGTCAGGGTCGGTGGTGTCCATCACGCAGCGGGTGCAGGTTTGCAAAATAGATTCATTCATACTTATGCTCTTCCTTGAATAGCTTTTTGATAAATGGCAATGGCTCTATCCGTAAAAACCCTTTCCCCATATTTAGATTGAGCTTCCGCCCGCAGTTGCTCCGGCCTGTAGTTGGCATGCGTTTTTACAATTTTTTCCATAGCCGCCGCGAGTTGGTCTTCGGACCCGACATCGACCAGGATACCATTACCCGGATTTACAATATCCTCGGGGCCGCCGCATTTTGTGGCAACCAGCGGGATGCCGCAGGCCAGCGCCTCAATCAAGACTACGCCGAAAGTCTCAAAAGAACTTGGAAGCACAAAACAATGTGATTTCATCATCTCGTCCCGAACAGACTCTCTTGGTAATCGCCCCAGAAATTCCACCTGCCCGGCTATACCCAATTGTTTTGCAAGATTTTTCAACTTTGATTCCAGTGGACCATCGCCTATGAAAGTGAGGCGATATTTTTGATTTTTGAATTTTTTGGAAAAAGCCCTTAAAGCCAGAGCCTGGTTTTTATTATCGTCCAAAGATGCAACATTGAGAAAACGAAAGTAATCGTCTTTTTTTTCATTACGCTGTTTTTCAAAGAATATGCCATCCACTATGTTATGAAAC
>JAAYJI010000271.1 GCA_012523015.1 Candidatus Hydrogenedentota bacterium | reverse complement strand
GTCTGAGCTATTTTCCGGTTACTCAATCCTTAGCTTTTAAATGTTTCCGGTTTTATACAGTCATCTCGTGTAAAATGGCGACGGGTCAGTATGGGCTCCTTCGGGTGTTTCAACAGAACTATTGTACCGAAGATCTCTGTGATGTCCTCTTTTTTTGCACCGGTTGCATTTCAACCTTGAAGCCGCTCTTCCTGCGCAGGGCAGCACCATATGTGTCACATAGGCTCAGACGTGTTAAAATAGAGCTGTACTCGTTTTTTTTCACCCCCAACAACAATTTGCTCCACCGGTATTTCTTTTTATGCAACTCGAAAAATTACATATTGTTTCTTCTATTGTTGAATCGTTCCATTCCCATCCTGACCATAAAATCAACCTGTCCGGCGCATGGGGCGCTTGCAAAACACTCGTCGCGCTGCAAACAGCTCGGGAATTAAAGCGCTCCTTATTAATCGTGACGGCGAGCCGTGTTGAGGCAGAAACCGTATTTGACGATCTTGCTACTTTTGCCGGGGAAGAGAATACGCTCCTTTTCCCCGCTTGGGAAGTGCTGCCCCATGACACCATGAGCCCCGCTGATGACATCATGGCGGAGCGGCTGAATACGCTGGAAAAGCTTGAGGAAAGAATCTCCGCAAAACCGGGCATTTGTGTTGTGACACCTATACGTTCATTGATGCAGTATGTGATTCCCCGTCAACAGCTCAAGGAGAACTCCTTGCTATTGCGCTGGGGCGATCATAATCCTCTTGAAACGCTGATCACCGAACTCATCCGCTTGGGCTATACCCGAGAAGCCATGGTGGAACAGCGCGGAGAATTCAGCGTACGCGGCGGCATTATCGATATTTTCCCTTTGTCTTCAGAATTGCCCGCACGCATCGAATACTTCGACGACGAAATCGAATCCATCCGTCTTTTTGAACCGGAAACCCAACGCAGCGTGGTGCCCATAGATCTGTTGAAGGTGTCGCCTCGTTCTGAAAAAGCAAGCTTGGCTGCCGCGCTCAAGACGAAAATGCTCGCGCCGCTCACCGATTATTTCAACGAAGAGACCCTCCTTGTTCTGGATGACCCCCTAGCCATACAGGAGCGCGGACGCCTCGTTGCCGATCAATGCCTCGATAGTCCCTATTTTATGGGTTGGGACAAAACCGCTAATTTATGGGGCCGTTTTTTACGGCTTTCCTTAAGTCAGATGCCCTTTCGCGATCACGGTCCCCAGACTAATTTCAGTATGCGCTCCGGTCCGGTCGAAAACTTCAGCGGCCATTCCGAAGAATTTTGGGAACAATTGCGTGATTGGGATACAGAACAATTTGCGATTCATATTTTTTCTGTCAATCCCGGCGAACAGCGGCGCATGTACGGACTGCTCCATGAACATGGCTACCGACCTGAAGATACAGATTGCAGCGTACAGGTAAGCGTAGGCAGATTGCGGGCGGGTTTCGTCGCCCATTCCGATAAACTCGTCTTCCTCAGTGAACGGGAAATCTTCGGCCGCCACTATATACGCAGAAAACGGAGGCGCTTTGAAGCGGGCGTCACGATTACCCAATTTGATGATTTGCGCGCTGGTGATTTTGTTGTCCATGAGGTGCACGGTATTGGCCGTTACACAGGACTGCGCAAATTTGAAGGCCGTAACGGCGACTACCTATCCATTCACTACGCAGGCGGCGATACGGTCTATGTTCCCGCCACCTTGCTGGATCAACTGCAAAAATATCAAGGCGGCGATGGGGCGGTGCCGAGACTGGACAAACTGGGCGGTGCCACCTGGACCCGAACCAAAGATCGGGTACGCAAAAGAATCCGCGAGATGACTGAAGAATTGATCAAACTCTATGCGGCACGGGAACACCTGGGCGGCTACACCTTTTCGAAGGATACGCCTTGGCAGGAAGAGTTTGAAGATGCCTTCGAATATGAGGAGACCCCCGACCAGGCGCGCGCCATTAAAGACGTCAAACAAGACATGGAATCCAATCGTCCCATGGATCGCCTTCTTTGCGGTGATGTGGGCTATGGCAAAACGGAAGTCGCTCTCCGTGCCGCCTTTAAAGCGGTGATGGATCGCAAACAAGTAGTCATGCTCGCTCCTACCACCGTTTTGGTGCAACAGCATTACAACACCTTCCGCGAACGCTTCGCCCCCTACCCCATCCAAGTGGAAGTATTGAACCGTTTCCGTTCACCCAAAGAGAGCCGCGAAGTGATTGACAAGCTAAAAAGCGGAGAAGTGGATGTCGTTATCGGCACACACCGACTCCTTTCGAAAGATGTCTCCTTTTTTGACTTGGGCTTGGTCATCATCGATGAAGAACAGCGTTTCGGTGTGCGGCACAAAGAGAAACTGAAACAAATGCGCACCTCCGTGGATGTGTTAACCATGTCCGCCACACCGATCCCGAGAACTCTTCACTTCTCTTTGGTAGGCATACGTGACATGAGTCTGATTAATACAGCGCCCAATGATCGTCTGCCCATCCATACCTGTATTGAGGCATGGGACAAAGAAATCATCCGCGAAGCCATCGAAAGGGAATTGAGTCGTGAAGGACAAGTCTATTTTCTGCATAACCGTGTGCAAACCATTGACCGTGTTGTTGCTTTTATAAAACAAATCGTACCTAAGGCGCGGGTCGGCGTCGGTCATGGCCAGATGAATAAACGAACCCTTGAAGAAGTGATGACCGCCTTCATTAATCGGGATATTGATGTCCTCGTCTGCTCCACCATTATCGCATCAGGCATTGATATCCCCAATGCCAATACAATTTTGGTGGATCGCGCCGATCAATTCGGGCTCAGTCAACTGTATCAGATTCGCGGCAGGGTAGGCCGTTATAAACACCGTGCTTTTGCCTATATGCTCGTGCCGGGTGACCATGCCTTGACCGAAGACGCCCAGCAACGGTTGAAAGCGCTGGAAGATTTTTCATCGCTCGGGTCGGGATTTCGTGTTGCCATGCGCGACCTGGAAATACGGGGTGCAGGCGATATCTTAGGCGGCGAACAATCGGGTAATATCGCTACCGTCGGCTATGAAACGTACAAAGATCTTATTGCCGAAGCCGTCGCGGAAACAACCGGCGTCTCAGGCAAACGGCGCACCTTGCCGCCCCTCGAAATCAACGCAGACGCTTATATCCCCGACAAATGGGTGCAAATTGCGCCGCAGAAAATCACACTTTACCGACGCATTGCGTCCCTCACTTCCATGGACGATATAGACGAACTTGCCGCCGAGTTAAAGGATCGTTTCGGACCGCTTCCCAAGCCGGTACGTCAATTGTTTCGCATTATGGAAGTGCGCGCCCTCGGCGCTGAAATCGGCAGTGTAGCCATGGAAGCGGGTTCGCAGCAACTAGTTATTTATTTTGATTCAGGTGCGGCTCTCGCGCCGGGAGTACAAGCGCGGCTCCGTCGGATCTATCAAAACCGAGTCTCTTTTTCATGGGCTGATAAACCTGCCGTCACGCTCACTCCCGTATCAGCGGCACAGGTGCTCGACGAAATGCACCACCTCGTCCATAGCCTGCACCAAATGCTGACGGAAGAAGAGGAAGATTGAGGGCAGTCATGGCATTAATGCTATTTCGACCCTTACGCCATGCTATATTCTTGGTGAAAGTACCCTCTTAAAACAGGTATACTTGTTTCTTCTAAGGTTAACGGACGCAGTGTTGCTGTATATGACTGCGTCCGGTTGTTTAACGAATCTCTACTGTAGGAGGAGATACTGCCCATGAAACAGCTATGTCGTGTAGTTCTATTGGTTGCGCTGCTCTGTTCCCTATCACTGAGCTCTAACGCTGTTGTCAGTACGCCGAGTATTTTCGGTGATCATATGGTATTGCAGCAAAAACAAAAGCTGCCCGTTTGGGGTAAAGCCGATCCCGGCGAAGCGGTCACCGTGACGCTCCACAAACAGAGCAAAAGCACCGTTGCCGATGCCGAAGGTCTGTGGCAGGTCGAGCTGTCGCGGATGAAGCAAGGGGGACCTTATGCCCTGACCATTGCCGGCCCCGATAATACGCTGCAGTTCGAAGATGTGTTAATCGGCGAAGTGTGGATCGGTTCCGGTCAAAGCAATATGCAATGGGCGGTGAAAGACTCGAACGATGCCGAAAACGAAATTGCACAGGCTGATTACCCGAATATTCGGCTCTTCAGCGTGAAGCGCGCCGCGTCCCCTGAAATCCAGTTTGATTGTGAAGGTTCTTGGTCCATATGTTCTCCGGAAAGTCTTCCGGAATTCTCGGCCGTACTGTATTATTTTGGTCGTGAATTGTACCAGCGCCTGAACCAACGACCGGTAGGGGTGATCCACACCTCCTGGGGCGGCACACCCGCCGAATCTTGGACAAGCCGCACGACCCTCGAGAACGATCCTGAATTGGCTCACATCGTTCAAAATTGGGATCAGATATTGGAGGATTATCCTGCGGCAAAAGAGGCCTATGATCAAAGCGTCGTCGAGTGGGAAGAAGCGGTAAAAAAAGCGGAGGCAGACGGCACCGACAAACCCAAGAAACCCAATGCGCCGCGCGGTCCCGAACATCCCTGGCTCGCAGCGGGCTTGTATAATGCCATGATCGCCCCCTTGATCCCCTACGCCATCAAAGGCGCCATCTGGTATCAGGGAGAGTCTAACGCTGACCGTGCCTATCAATATCGCAACTTGTTCCCCACCATGATCACCAATTGGCGCGAAGATTGGGGACAGGGCAACTTCCCCTTCTATTTTGTGCAGCTCGCCAACTTTACCGAGGTTCGACCCGAACCTGACGAATCCGATTGGGCTGAATTGCGCGAAGCACAGACCATGACCCTTGATCTCAAAAAGACGGGGATGGCGGTAATCATCGATATTGGCGAAGCCAAAGACATCCATCCGAGAAACAAGCAAGATGTAGGTAAACGCTTAGCTTTGAACGCCCTTGCCAAGGATTATAGGCAGCAGGTCGTCTGGTCCGGTCCCATGTACAGATCCATGCGAATTTGGAAAGACAAAGCCATCCTGTCCTTTAATCACATCAACGGTGGATTGACCACCAGCGACGGTGAAGCGCCCAAAGGTTTCGCTATTGCCGGCGCCGACAAAAAATTTGTCTGGGCTGATGCCGTTATTAAAGGCAATAAAGTTATCGTATCGTCACCTGAAGTGGCGGAACCCGTTGCCGTACGCTATGCGTGGGCACACAACCCGATCTGCAATCTAATTAATGGGAAGCTGCTGCCTGCCTCGCCTTTCCGCACCGATGACTGGCCCGGATTGACGGTAGACAAAAAATAATATCCGTACCAAATCTATACCTGCTATCCCGATATGACCGCCCGTCATATCGGGATTTTTTTACTCTTTAAGCCGGCTAGAATCAAACTCGAAAGCTAAGCCTTTCCTGAAAAAAGACTTCGGCCGGATTTCTGTAATGACCTGTTTTCCTGCTCTATGATTTAGATCGTCAACCCACAAACGAATAACACCATTACAGGAATTTATAAAAGTAAAGAAGAATAGAAAGCGTCGTCCTCTGGCGCCGATTATCTATTTAGCCGACTTGAAACGGTTGATCAAACAAGACACAAGTGACGATGCACGATTCAGCACGATGGTCGACCTCTACTCTTATCCCAAAAACGTGCCAGGATATGAGGAAATACAATCTCTCGATGCCTATGAGCGCGTCATGGGACTTGAGGAATCGCTTGCCGCAGATATAGCCTCGCAGCGTTTTGTGCCCTATATCCAGCTCCATGAGTTTGAGACGCTCCTTTATGCGGATCTGTCTCGATGGGAACCGGCGCTTGACTGGAACAGCAACTGATTCTGTTTTTGATTTAAAAAGTAACCTGATTTTGGAAAAAGTGGTGGATCAGCCGGAAACCTTCTTCGACCACGATGCCTGTGGCGGCGGCAGCACCTTCCCCGTATTCTTGGGCGCTGCCCTGCTCAATGCCCTTGCCGCACATCACAAAAGGTACCGGACCGCTGGCATGGGTCTTTGTACTAATCAAGGTAAAATGGTCAGGCGCGGCAAGGATACGGGTGTCGGGATGGGTGTTCAGATAGTCTAGGAAGGGGCCGACAATGCGCGCATCAAACTCTTCGATAGCTTGAATTTTTAAGGCGCTGTTGCCCTGGTGTGCCGCCTCGTCGGGAGCTTCAACATGCAGATAAAGGAAATCATGGCGATTCAGCGCGTCCAATCCTGCAGCAACCTTACCCTCATAATCCGTGTCGATCCAACCCGTGGCGCCGGGCACATTGATGATTTCAAGTCCGGCACATACGCCAATGCCCTTGACAAGATCCACGGCAGAAATGACCGCCCCCGACAGGTTGAAACACTCGCGATAAGATTTGAGTGTGAGCGCGCGCCCTTGTCCCCACGGCCAAAGTGATACGGCAGGAGCAAGTCCCGCTTCACGACGCTTTACATTGACCGGATGATCGCGGAGCACCGGCTCCGACGCCTTCATAAGACTACGCAGCAACTGGGCAGCAGGTCCTTTCGGCAAGTAATCGGCATAGGCGCGACCTGTAATATTGTGGGGCGGTTCACAGATCGTCTTTTCCATGTCTTCAATGGTGCAGCCGTCATGGGCCTTAATCACGCCCGTATGGCGGTAACTCACGCCCGTATGGAGTCGAATAGGAAACTGCGGTGACAAGGCTTCATTAAGGCTGTCCATAAGAAGCGCTGCCTCTTCCGTGGTGATGTGGCCGGAGGTGAAATCCTCCATACGCCCCTCGTTGAGGGTCACGATATTACAACGGAAAGCGACCTCGTCATCGCCGAGCACGATGTCTTGACTGGCGGCTTCAATAGCCGCCCGCCCGGAAAAGACTTGGCGCGGATCATAACCGAATACAGAGAGATTCCCGACATCACTGCCCGGCGGCAGCCCCTCAGGTATAGGACAAAAAAGCCCGGTACAACCCTCTGCCGCCATGCGATCCATATGCGGCGTTTTCGCGGCTTCAATGGCGGTGCGTCCGTTATGAGCGTCCAATGGATGATCCGCCATGCCGTCTCCGAGCAATACGATATATTTCACGGTCTATCTCCTTGATGTAGTTCTGTTCAGTGCCGTCCCGATTGTAAAATACCCTATCACGTAAACGATGGACAAGGCAACAACATTCCGGAAAACGGGAAGGGAAAGCGTCGCCGCCCAGAAAGTGATGCGCTAATCGGAACGGGTAATATGGCCCCCTCCTCCGCACCGCCTTCAAGTGTGCTTGATTTCACGCATGGGCTCATGGATAATGGCTCCATTCTCTTTTTAACGCTTGGCCTATTTCTATAAGGAACAGACGATGACCGAAATTTTGAACTTAACGGATACCACCCTTTCGAAATCCTTTTTTTGGTTTAATGAAGCGCCGACCCATCATTTCGATGACGGCCTGCATCTGCGCACCCAAGGCAATACCGACTTTTGGCAGCGGACCCATTACGGCTTCCGCCGCGACGACGGTCATTGCCTCTTCACGCGGGCAACCGGCGATTTTCAATTCAGTTGTCGCGCCGTCTTCGCCCCTGAAAGCCAATACGATCAATGCGGCTTGATGGTTCGAAGCGACGAAAACCATTGGATCAAGCAGTCCACAGAATATGAAAATCCGACCATCAGCAGGCTGGGATCGGTTGTGACGAACCTGGGCTATTCCGACTGGGCGACCCAAGACGTATCCTCAGCAATCGGGGAACGGTGGTATAGAATGACGCGGGAAGACAATGATTTTACATTAGAGTGGAGTGCCGACGGCGTGCAATGGGATCAAATGCGCATCACCCATCTTCATGACGCACAAGACACGATCAGTGTGGGACTCTACGCATGCAGCCCGAAAGGGGAAGGCTTCAACTGCTCTTTTCATAACTTCCGGTTAACACCCGTAGCCGATTAACCGCACAACACTTGTCTGCACAGGCAAGCACGTAGGCGGCGTGCTGAGCAGACCATACAAAGACTCATGTCTCTATGTCTGATTGTGGTGTGGAGAAATCCGGGCCGGGGGCGTCGAGACTGGAAACGATGGTCAACACGCTCCAATTTTCACTCTTCGCTGCGGCGGCAGCGAGTTCTTGATTGTCGGAAAAGAGCAGCAGCTGTCGCCGTGCTGCGATCCCGTCGAGTAGCTGAATCAATGCGGGGCCGTCCACAGGCAAGGACCGATTTTGAAAACTTCCATCAACGATAATCGCTTCACGGCAAGTTGCATCCTCAAGTACCTCTAAGGCGGCAAGGCGCAGCGCCAATTGCAGCGTATCGGCGGGGATCTCTTGGTCTGACTGCGTCTTTACCGCAAATGGGTTTTCCCCGGCATCAGCATTGAGATTAAGAAAAATTTCCGTTTCAAGTCCGGCATCATCCAACAAGCTTTGGGCACGGCTGCTTATGGCAGCGCTGTGTTTATCGCGCCAGAGCAACGTGGTGTCTTCTAAAAGAGCCATTGCCCGTGCCGCCGCTTTAATTTTCCTTTTGGTCTCTGCTTCTTCTTCTACGAGATGCGCCAGATCCTCTTCAATTTCGTTTAAACCGCGCATATTCGCGAAAGCTTGATAGCGCTCCTCACGCAGCATTGCAAATTCACGGCGCAACTTCTCACAGTCTTGTTCACAACGGGCGAGTTCTTCACGCTGACTCTTAACCAAGTCCTCAGACACGTTTGCGTTTTGTTCGCCGTCTTTTTCTTGCTCGTACTAGGAGAGATCCCGTCCTTGCAGCAGTTCTCCTAGCCGATTTTCCAAGCCATCTATTTCAGCTTTAATATCTGCAAGGGCAGCATTATTTTCCGCGGCCTCCTCCACAGCCTCTTGACTCGCCACGCCAAACTCTTCTAAAAGCATCGCCAATTCTTTGGCGTATTGTTGCTCCAACACTTCCTCTTCTTGAAGGCGATTTTCCAATACTTGGCAGCGGCGAGTCAATAATTCTTTGTGGCTGAGATTTTTTCGGGCACTATCGATGTAGCGGTAATATTCGTTGAGTAATGTGTCCACTTCAGTCAAGCCTGCTTCTTCATAGAACCCGTTTTCGCGCATAATACGGCGCAGCTCTTTTTCTTTTTCGGCCAGCACCTCCCGTGCTTCGTTATGTTCTTTTTCGAGATAGCGCCGCCGGTTCAACAATCCTTGCTGTCTGTTACGAAGGTCGGCAAGGCGTCGCACCGTTTCATGATAAATACGATATTTACCGATAGCGCTTCCCACACAACGTTCCACGTCATTGGGGCTTTCTGGATACTCATCCATCGATTCAAGAGTCGCGCTAATACGCTCAAAGAGTCTGGGAATCCGCTCTTCACTTTCTTGTAAACTTTGTTTTTTCTGCGCGAGCTCTTCTTCAAGAGATCGGAGATGCAGAACGGCTTGATATTAAGAATCGTAGCGGGCTTCCAACTCGCGGATGGTGGCACAGCCGGCACGGTTCATAATTTCTTCAATATAGGAACCGCTCTTTTTCGCTTTTTCCTTGAGCACTTCCATTTCCGCATGATGTTCGGCTATCCGTTTGCTGAGCCTTATGATGTCTCGACTCCCACGAAGGCGCATCAACCCGAAATAAAAAACGGCTATGAATAACATGGACGCAGGATATAAGAGCGGTGTAGCGCGAACACCAATGTAACCTCCAATAAGAAGGGTAAGAAATAAGGAGCATCCTATAAGCAGCCAATTTATCCCGGGCATACTTTTTTTCGTGCTATCGCGCATTCCCCGATCCGAATGCAATTGGCGCTGTACCTGTTTCGCTTTTTCTTCCACCATTTTTTTCTGCGTATCATGATCCTGCATGATCTGCGCGAAATTATCGATACCTACAAAGAGTACCGCCTCTTCAGCGCCGCCGATTCGCAGCGTATGGATCTCATTTTGGAGTCGTTCCAAAGAGGACGCCTCTTCATAGCGGTCATGAACAGCACTCTTAAGGGTGGACGATAATTGATTGAGCCAGTCCACAGGGTTGGGCGCGATTCTGGTGAAATCGGGAAGCGTACTGATGGATCCTTGGATTTGGCTGATTTGTTTGTCGAGATCCTCCTCTTGTGAGGTCACCTCATCCAGACGGATGTGGATCTCGGCGCAGTTTTTGGATTTAGCTAAAATATCAAAGCGCAATTCATCGGGAATCTCAACACGCTTCGGAGGACCGACAGCTTCGGCAGGCGGATCTTGTTGTACCTTATCTAAATTACCTTTAATCTGATCCAGTTCCTGACCGGTTCTTTCTCTTTGTAATTTAGTAGTCTCGAACTGTGTTTCTTTGCGCTTGATGGCCGCCACGTCCCCGCTGCTTAGCAAGGGTTTTCCTAAAAGGTGGGGAATCTGATCTCCTAATTGAGTCATTCGCAGCTTTATGTTTTGGGCACAGGCGGCAACGGTGCCGTGCAGTTGGCTGCGCAGTTCTGATCGCCTTGCAGTGCATTGGATAAGCTGGCTGCGTTGACGGTTAAGATCAGACAATAGAGCGTCGGCATCTTCCAGCGCTTGCGCGACCGTAGCCCATTCAGCTTCCAAGTCGTTGCGCCGCGCCCGGATAATGCCTAAACGTCCGCTTGGGGCATCGGCTTGGCCCAGGGCGGCGGCATAGCGTTCGAGACGGGACAGCATGACATACGCGTCTGCCTCGCCGCTTCCCGTGTCCACGAAGGCAGCAAGCTCGGCGATAAAGGCTTCCGTCTCCACCGCTTCATCGTCAGCGGAGACCAATCGAATAGGGATCAGCGGCGCGCCGTATTTCATGGCTGCTGATTGATCATTCTTTTCCGGAAGTGCTTCCTCAAGTTGCAGCGAGAAATTTCCATAGCCGGGCAAATATACAGATCCTTTTCCGGAAAGGAATTCCGAGGCAAGACCCCGTGATACCGATACATCGGCACAATAGATATAGTTGCCTTTGGCACTCAAAGGCGAGGAAACTGCGGTGCCGGTAAGGTCGGGGTATAGGATCGCCTTATAGATCATTCCGGTAGTTCCATGTCGTTGTCATGAGCGAGTCCTTTATTACTGTGCGCATTCAAAATTAACTCAAGGGCTTGCGTTTCAAAGAGTGCGGCGTCCCTCTCGGGATCATCCATTATTTTCGCGATCATTGCCGCGGCAAGTTTGCTCAGGCAGGTGTTGGCGCGGGGAAGGATACTGCGGTCGTAATCGAGGGTCATTTCGTCGGAAACCACCATATGTAAAAAAGTGTCCTTCCCTTCTTTCTCAAGTTCTTGGATAAGCGCTTCCGCCAGCAAGGGGCGTTTACCTTGCAAGCGAAGATGAACCACACGCTCGCGCGGATCATGGGGCAGCTTATCGCCCGCCAGAGAATTCAGAGGAACTGAATTTTCCGAATCCATACATAAATCTTCAAAAAGAATGGCGGCCATGTCCACTGCATTGATTGAAACAGCGGTGGAGGCGGTGCCGGCGGAACGGGCAATCTCTACCTCAAGGGCATAACGGGAACCGCACGCGTCAAAGCTGCGTCCCTGCGGCGTGCCCGGATACCAAGCGACTGTGTTGTTGCCCGTTTCACCAGCGGCCTTATGGGCGCGCCCGCCTAAAGCGATATAAGTCAGACCTTCCCATGGGCCCTCATGTTCTGCGAACATGCTTTGACAGACACTGCCGTCTTTTTTTTCCGAAACCACCGCTATATGCAGCTGATCATCGCGGGGAAGGGCGTCGAAAGACGGCGCAGCAAAATCACGGTCCTTTTTCTTTCCCTGGCCAATCCCATGCACAACGAGGGGCAGTGTGGGATGTTCGACAGATTGCCAAGTGTCGGGCTGAAAAATAACTACGTTTTGAGGCCAAACTTCAACCGCATAAGGACTGTTAGGCGCAACGGCATCATAAAGTCCCGGCGCAATATAAACCTGAGCAGGCGCCAGCTGTTCGAAGCCGTGGATGACATGCTCCAATAAGATCCGAGAAGAACACATGCCGTCAAAGAGATTGCCCGCGATACAAAGGACATCGGCGGGCCATGCTTTAGCACGGGCGACAAGACGATCGAAGACCGTCATCTGCGCCATTCTCAACCGGTTACCGCAAGCTGAATCGCAGCCCAAATGGGCGAAGGAGGCATCCAAGAATAAATCTGAGCTATGTAGAATTCGTATATGCTTCATAAACTTTCGTCCGTCACCGGCAAAGGCTTCCTCTTCCCGTGTATCAACACTGCGACACTTTTCCTCCATCGACTTTGCTTTATCACGAAGTCGCACCACGCAATAGGCTATGGAACTAAGGATAGTGTCTCAAAAAAGACGCGAAATATCCAAGTTATTAACGGTCACATCTGTTCCCGGCATCAGTCGATGAAAGCTTCCTTGTCGAAGCGCTCTTTCCATGGATCAGCGCAGCACTACGGATCAGACCAATTCCGGCTCCTGTTCCTTCTCGGATGCAGACTCTTTATCGAATACGGTATCGGCAATTTCAAGCTTTTCGCAAGCGAAATCCCGGAGTTTAAATTTCTGTATTTTGCCGTTGGCAGTGAGCGGAAAATCCTCTACGAAAAACACATGTTTCGGAGCCTTGTAGCGGGCAATTCGGTTGATGGCATAATCGCGCACATCCGATTCCGTGATATCGGCATCATCGGCAGGAATGATAAAAGCGCCTACCACTTCCCCATAACGGTCGTCAGGTACGCCTGCTACTTGAACATCTTTGATTCCGGGCATGGAATGCAGAAATTCTTCAATTTCCCTAGGCGATATATTTTCACCGCCACGAATAATGGTGTCCTTACTGCGGCCGGTGATCCGATAGTAACCCGATTCATCACAAGTGGCGAGGTCGCCTGTGTGCAGCCATCCGTCAGCATCTATTACTGACGCTGTGGCATCGGGCATATTGTAGTAGCCTTTCATGATGTTGTAGCCGCGACAACATAATTCACCTTCCTGATCGGGCGCCAGCGTCTCGCCCGTTTCCGGGTCAACAATCTTGATCTCCGTGCCGGGCAGAACACGGCCTACCGTACTGACCCGCCGCTCAAGAGAATCGTCGGTGCTCGTTTGCGTCACTACGGGCGACGCCTCGGTCAAGCCATAGGCAATGGTTATTTCCGGGCAGTGCATATCGTTAATAACCTGCTTCATCCGTTCCATAGGACAAGGAGAACCCGCCATAATGCCGGTACGCAGCGAAGACAAATCGAACATGTTAAACATGGGATGATTTAATTCTGCAATAAACATCGTGGGCACACCGTAAATAGCAGTGCATTTTTCTTTTTGTACGGCAGCAAGCGCGAGAAGAGGATCAAAACTTTCCAACAATACCAAGGTACTGCCATGGGTGAGACATGCCATAACGCCGAGCACAATTCCAAAGCAGTGGAAAAGCGGAACAGGCAAGCAGACGCGGTCTTCATCAGTCAGCTTTTGACGCTCGCCAATGTAATAGCCGTTATTGAGGATATTCCTGTGGGTTAACATGACGCCTTTAGGAAATCCGGTGGTACCCGAGGTGTACTGCATATTCACCACATCATCGCAATAGGTGGTGGATGCGTAGGATTCAAGCAAGGTATCGTTTTGGTGTTCGCCCAATTGAAAAAGTTCGGCCGTGTTGTACATGCCCCGATGCTTTTCCTGACCGATAAAGATCACACTTCGAAGCGCAGGAAAGGCTTCACTGTGCAAATCACCCCGTGCACGGGTGCGCAGCTCAGGCACTAAATCATACATAATATCCAAATAATTGACATCACGGAATCCGTCAACAATGGCAAGCGCTTTCATATCAGACTGCTTTAAAACAAATGCGAGTTCATGGCTTTTATAAGAGGTATTCACCGTTACAAGCACAATGCCGACCTGAGCGGTGGCGAAGAAAAACGTCAGCCAATCCGGCACGTTGCGCGCCCATACGCCCAAATGATCGCCCGGGCGCAACCCCAAGGCTAACAGCCCTTTAGCAAGACGCCGCGCCCGTTCCTCGAACTCTTTCCAGCTAAAACATAGATCCCGATCGGGATACCGTATAAAGGGACGGTCGCCATAACGAGCGGCTTGTTCTTTAAAAAATGCACCGATGGTTTTCTCGGTAAAAAGCATAGCAGTACCTCAAGTGTTTTGGTTGAACAATTTAATAGGCGCCGGCTTCACGGAGAAGCGGAATTTAGCACCGTTTTTTGTCTGATTGGGGACAAAAAAAGGCAGGTTGACATAAGTATGGCACAGAAATGAGATGTAGTCAAATGAATTGTTAATTGGCAGGCGAAAGAACCTCTTGGGGAGGAAAGATTTCCATACATCCACGGTTCAGGAAGAAAGTCTTTCTTTAGTGGCGACGCAAAGCGGTGAAATCACAAGATCGCGATGTTTTTTCCAATTGAAGAGAAGATTCTTGTTTCTTCACCACCATTTATATTCGCTTCCTTTGCTGTTCTTTTTTATTGACAAAGAATATTCAATTAGGGGCGAAATTGTATTTCGCAGCCCCCACCCTATACGATCGTTTTTTCATTACTATATCTGCTTAGTTTATAGCCCCGCGTCCCCATGTCATTCTGCGCGAAGCGAAGAATCCGGCTTGGAGATTTTTGTGGCGTTGCGGAGGAACAATCCAATAGGCGCTGCTCCAGGTATCCCGCGCAACGAACCGCACACGATTGGCCCGTCAACCAATCCGCTTCGACACCGGCGGCAAAACACTGTCCCAAAATGCCCAAGTATAAGACCGACCACAGATGTCCTTTATATAAGGCACTCCTGAGCATCT
>JAAYJI010000270.1 GCA_012523015.1 Candidatus Hydrogenedentota bacterium | reverse complement strand
GTCTGCGGCTTTTCTTCATGAACTTCTCCTTTCTAGTCTACACATTGGGACTGGTTGAGAAGTCCTATTTCTACTGAGGCGGGACAATGTCCTCTTTTTTTGGGCCGGTTGTATTTCAACCTTGAATCCGCCATTTACTAAAAGAAACTATTTGCAGTAATACACAGAGAAAAAATATGTTCACCTGCATCCAAAGACGCTGTGGGTGCGTCATAAATGACAAGTTCACCACATGATGATACCTTCGTGGCACCTGCGTCAGGGCAAACGTAATACATTAAAGGAGAAAATAAAATCGCACTCCCGACACTATACAATGTTTTTGCACGGCCGACAACGGCAGCGAACTTATCGCCACTCCTTAAAACGAGCACAGATATTAAGATCAGAAAAGGATCAGCTGAAGGATTCCATAAATTGTATGACTTTGTCCCAACGGGTAGGAACGGCGGCACCGGGCGTATATTTACCTGTTAGAGAATGCAGGAAGGCAACAATATCTTGATTTTCTTCAGCACTAATCTTTTTCCCGACCTGGTGTTCCGCCATGATATCAACGGCTTCTTCCAGCGTCGCCACGGTGCTGTCATGCATATACGGGAAGGTTTCTGCAATATTACGCAGCGTAGGCGTTTTAATACGGAAACGGTCGTATTCATCACCGGTAAAGTTAAAGCGTCCGTAATCCCGTTCCAGTATTTCGCCGCGGGTACCAAAGTATTCTTTACGTAATCCCATGCGTTCAAAAGATTTCCCGCCCAAGATGACCCCGGTATGACAGGTGTAGCAGCCCAAATCATTAAACAAGGCATAGCCTTTTTGCTGCTGTTCATTAAGTGCCGATTCATCCCCTTTCAAGAAAGCATCAAAGGGCGCCGGTGTAAGCAGGGTTCGTTCATAAGCGGCAATGGCATCCACAATATTTTCCATGGAATAGCCGCTTTTATAAACAGCGGTGAAACGCTTTTCAAAGGCAGTATCTTCATTCAGCTTCCCAAGGACTTCCTCCCAATTGGAAGCCATTTCAACGGGATTATTAACGGGGCCATCGGCTTGCTCTTCTAAATCAGCGGCACGGCCATCCCAAAAATGTTTGAATTGGAAAGCGGAATTGAAGACCGTCGGCGAGTTGATATCGCCGAGCAAACCGTCTACGCCAACGGAAAAGGCCAGTTGATCGGTCCCGCCTTTATCCAGTGCGTGACAACTGGCGCAAGACACCGAATTGTCTTTGGAGAGGCGCACATCGAAAAAGAGTTCTTCGCCCAACGCCACTTTTTTGGCATCCACATTCATCTTGGCAGGCAGCGGCTGCAGCGCCCCTTCCATCACTTCTTCCGAGTTGCCCGGTGTCGCATGATGACGTACACGTTCGCGACGAATCCATTTCAGCAAGGAATCATCATCATCATCATTCATAAACATGTCCCAGTGCATGAGCAAGAAAGGCGGAGGCGGCATGCTGCGATTCAAGGTTGTATATTCAATCTTGGAGAGTAATACCTCCGATACGGGGCCGCCGTCTTCCGGAAAAAAATCCTTGATAAAATCGCTGTGCATCGTACCCACTTTAACATCATGGGTCATCAATTGCTTGGCAACAGGAAGATGGGCGTACCAAGGCAATTTCATCTCGCTCGTATGGCAATGGACGCATTTTTTTTCAAGTACATAGAGCGCATCGGACAGTATCGGATCTTTACGCTTCAGCGTTGCCAGTTTACTGGCAGGCAGCGGGATCACCAGATTTAACAGTGGTATCGCCAAACCACAAATAACGCCGATAACAGCTAAAATAAGGATAATGCGTAACGGTTTCTTCATAAAAAAACATCCTTTGAAAATTAAAAATTATACCCATAAACCTTGGCATACTATACAATAATCGTCGGTTTAAAACAACCGCTCCACCACAAAACGCGCTCAGATGCTTGTATTCTGGGCGTTCTTTCTTCAATAATAAATCATCAATTAAAGAATAAACAGGAGGCTTCGAGATGAACCCTAAAAAATCATGGAGCAGACGCTCTTTTTTGGAAAGAAGTTTGCGTTACGGTACTGCGTTGGGCGCTGCGCCCCTCATCCTTCGCAGCGGTGTCCTGGGCAGAAATGGGCAAGCCGCCGCCAATGACCGCATCGGCGTCGGTGTAATCGGACCCGGTCGGCAAGGCTCCGATCTGATGAAACAATTCCCAAGGGAAGGAGCCGAACTCGTCGCTTTCGCCGATTGTTACAGTGCTCGGCTGGATCGTGCCCTGGAACGTTTCCCACAAGCCAAAACATACCATCATTACCGTGACCTGCTGCAAGATCCCAATGTAGACGCTGTCATCGTTGCCACCCCTGACCATTGGCATGCCCTCAATACGGTTCATGCCTGTGAGGCGGGCAAAGATGTGTACGTGGAAAAACCCATGAACCTCACCGTCCGTGAGGGACAGTATATGGTGGATGCCGCCGAAAAATACGGGCGTATCGTAACCACAGGCAGCATGCAGCGTTCCATGGAAGCCTGCCGCGTCGGCTGCGAAATGGTTCGCAACGGACGGGCAGGAACCATACACACCGTGCACACCAACAATTACCCCAGCCCCTGGGAATGTACGCTTCCCGAGCAACCTGTTCCCGAAGGCTTAGACTGGGATTTTTGGTGCGGACAGACCGAACCGCGCCCGTACCACGAACTGCTCTACGCGCCGCGGGGCAACAACAAAACGGACGAACGCGGTCCCTTGGGCTGGATTTCATACCGCCCCTATTCAGGCGGCGAAGTGACCGGATGGGGCCCGCACGGCCTTGATATTATCCAGTGGGCCTTGGGCATGGATCATGACGGACCGGTGGAGCTATGGATTGAGGGAGAAGGCGGCAAAGCGCCCGTATCCTTCCGTTACGCAAACGGCATCACCGTACACCTAGACAACAAAGGCCCCATGGGCGGCGGTGTTTTCCAAGGTGACGAAGGAGAAATCTTAGTCGACCGAGGCAAATACAGTTCACGACCTAAACGCTTGGTTCGTGAAAAACTGGCGGATACGGACGTCCATCTCGAAGTCAGCAAAGACCACATGCAGAACTGGCTCGATTGTATCCGATCCCGACAGAGACCCATCACCGACGTGCGGATCGGGCACAGCACCACAACCCTGTGCCACTTGATCAACATCACGCGCTGGGTCGGCCGCAAGCTGGAGTGGGATCCGAAGACGGAGCGTTTCACCGACGACGAAGCGAACAGCCATCTCCAACGGAGCATGCGTGCGCCCTACACTTTCGACGAGGCGTAAGCCGCAAGAACCGATGTCATCGCCGCCGGGCTAGACCGGCGCTTAGTCCTTTTCCGTGATCTGTGCCATTTCGGATTCGCTGAAACGAGAATTGGCAATAGGACCGGGTGTGTGGCATTGTTCTGCCTTGCCCGGTGTCAGTGCAATCTCAGGGATGCAGAACAATTCTTTTCCGGAATCATCGGTCTTGATCGTTCCTCCATGATGCAAAATCGCCTCACGGCACAGCTTTTCGCACACAGCGATGAGCTCATCAAAACTGTAGGAGGTATAACTGAACCTCACATCACGCTTAAGTGCCTGCGTATATTTCTCCGGGATCCCGTCACAGCCCAGCGTTGCAAACAAAATGCCCGCGGCACTGGAGGGATTACAATCGGAATCTTGACCGCAGCGCATGGCAATTTCTATGGTCTTATCGGGATCCTTATCACCGTAAAGTAAGCCCATCACCACATAGGCACCGTTAATTTTGGCGTCTATATTGAATTCGTTATCCGTGCTGCACGAGCTGCGGCGATAATCCGGGTTCAGATGATATTTTTCGTTGATTCGATGCCAGACCGCCTGCCAATCCTTGGGCTCTTCCCCATACCAACGAAGCACGTCGCTGATGCACTCATGATATTGGCTGTCTTCGGGGATGGCGCGCAAGCCCACTTCCACCAGCTTTTTCGGATCCTGTTCGAAAAAGGCTTCACTATACATGGCGCCGATAAACTGACCGCCATAAAGTCCGTCACCGTAATTCATCAACCGACCGAAACGCTCTCCCAATTCTACGGCGGCGGCAGGCAGGCCGGGCGTCAAAATCCCGCTGAAGTCAGCTTCAATCTGATAGTCGATATCATCGGCATGACTATTAAATTGGGGATGTCCCGAATCGGGCGGCGCAATACCTTCACGCAAATTGCGGCGGCCAAATTTGTTGGCGTGCCACAGTTGATATTTGCTGTTGGCAAAGTCGATGCCCGCTTGGCGAAGGCTCACCGACCATCCGTACTCTTCTAAACTGCGAATGAAGGTCATTTCTACATAGAGATCGTCTTCTTCAAATTGATTGACCATTTCAGGGGCCCAAGCGGGTACATCCGCTTCCGGAATGATGCGGCCGTTAAATTTAAACTCCGTAGGGACACCCCAGCCGACACCGGCCATCTGACCAATCCATGCTGCCGTCATCCGATCTTTATAGGCATCGGCCGACAATTCACGGTAAACCTGATCCCCTTCAGGCGGACATTGGCCAAAAACGGCAAGGGTACTCAAACAAAAAATAACCAACAGATAGCTGAAACGCATAAACAACTTCCTTTCAGGCGTATTTTCCAAAAAATTGACAGGATACAGTATAACCTTATCCCGGAAAGAGTGCAAGCTATCCCTCACCTGTTTTTCATGCTTCTGCCGGGCAGAAGCGAAGCAATTAACGGTCAATAACCCAAGATTTCACAACAGCGAAATACTCGCGCAGACAGGCATTGGGCAGCAGATACCAAGGGGTTGACGCAACAACAGGACATACGGTCATATCAAGACGGGCAGCAAGGAGCTGCACTCTAAAAAAGTGGAAATTGCTGGTGACCACGGCGACACGGAGCTTTTCGCCGGATTTGTCCGCAGCAGGATCTTCGGCTTCTATAAGCGCAAGAGCATAACGCAGATTCTCCCACGTACTGGATGCCGACGGCTCCAAAATAATACGGGCGCGATCAATGCCCGCCTCCACAAGACCGCGTTCCATTGCTTCCGCTTCACTGATGGTACCTTTCGCACCAAGACCGCCGGAAACAATAACACGGACCGCGTCATAACGCTTCAAATATGCTGCGGTCGCGTCGATGCGCCGCTGCAGCGTTTTGGTCGGCTCTTCTTTACGTACCCCGGCGCCCAACACGACGCACCAGTCTGTCTCTATGGTCTCACCGGGAATCGCGTAGTACAAAATAAAGGATTGCACAACCAGAAATGATGCCAATCCAAAACCGAAGAGGATCAGTATACATGCCGTCATGGGATGTCCTTGCAGCGCAGGAACTTTGAAAGGATGATGCCGTGTCCACACTGCCCACGCCGTCAAGACAAGCCCCACGGCACCGGGCAGCATAACGCCTATATGGTCACCACCGTCGATAGCGAGAATAAAGGCAGTATCCGCCATGCCGAGAATGCCGCATGCAACAACGATTTTTTTCAACACGGTCATAATTGCTGACACCAAGCTTCACACAAAAACTAGCGTCTGCAAGCCGCCCATTCAATGGACTGTGCCATGATTTTTCGATACTCGGGGATAGCCGTCGATTGCACATCATGGCCGAGGGCAAAATAGACACAGCGTGCATTATAACAATAGTGCGTCGCAAGCATGGGCTCAGGAATCCTGTGTCCCATCCGCTCTTGATCGGCTGTCATAATCACATGCATATCGGGGCGCATGAGCAAATTGAAATACAGCTCATCGTTGGTGACAAAGGGCTTTACCCCTGCGACGATGGGGTGGGTTTCATCGGCCATGTCTACACTGAATTCATGATAGGGATCATGGGTGGATTTTCCGTTCACCCACATGGCTCCAAAAATATCGATGGAATCGCGCCACTCCTGCACATTGGCAACCACGAAATGTACGGCAACAAGACCGCCCCCGCCCTGTAGAAATTCGATGATGCCCGACTTCACCTCATCCGGCAGATTGCCTTTCTCCGCTTTGATTTGCACGGCAACCAAAACATCGTAGTTCTTCAAATTGTCTATACGCAAGTCCTCATAATCTTCCGTCACCGTCAAGGCTATATTCGAATAGCTTTCTTCCAGTTCTCGGATCACATCATCCATAGTCACTTCATCGTGAGACTCCGTACCGATCCACAAACATTTCACGGGCTCTGCCATTGGCTGGCTGAAGGCACTTGGGGGACAGCAAAAAAAGACCAACAAACAAAGGGTAAAAATCGACACAAAAACACGCGCTTTCATGGGAATCTCCTAAGGGTCAATGTTCATAGCCAATCAAAAAATGTCCTATCATCAGAACACATGAGGACAGATGGATTCAAGGTTTAAATAAGGATCCGCAGGTCAAAGTCAAACTGCATGCTTTTCCTGAAAAAAGACTTCGCCAGGAATTCTGGAATGAAGTGTTTTCCTGGGTCTATTGTTTAGGTCATCAACAATCCTTCATACCGGTGTCAAGCACCCTATTTTTGGGCCGGTTGCATTTCAACCTTGACGCCGCCGTCTTTCAAAGAAAGGAAGCTTCAGCGCCCTTCCCTCTTGGTTTCCGGATTTTTGAGCGCTTGTGAAAGCCTGTGAATGGCACTATATAAGCCCACCCCAACAGCAAGAAGCAATACGCCTGCGAAAATAAAGCCCTTCCCTTTTCCGAAACGTTCATCAAGATAATTTCCCGCAAGGACGCCCAAGAAAGTAACCACACCAACAGAAAGGCCGAAGTTGCCGGCAAGACTCATGGCGCGCACCAACGCCTTTAGTTTGTTCGGATCCGGTTGGGTCATAGCTGCTCTACACGCAAGTTATCCGGTTAAAATAGGCGAAAAAAGCTTCTTAAAATTGACGGCGAAGATCAAGGAAAATACCGCCTTTCCCCGCTTCCTGAGCTTTACTACGCAAATGGGCAAGGGTCTCAAAATAGTCTTGGATCGAATAGACGCCGTCTCTGCCGCCGCCGGTGACACAAACGATTAGACTCAACGCGGCGCTGTTGGCTCCATTGGCGGCGGAAGCGTTTTTACCGAGTACCCGCGTTATCAATTTCGGAAGATGCTTGTCCCATTCATCAACGATCGTCTTAGAAAATTTAACCGCTTCGGATTGGGAGACAAGGCAGATAAAGTGACCCCCGCCCATGTGACCTGCCTCAAACATAAGATCACCTGTCTTTTCGCCCAGATGCTTTAACAATCGCGCCATGCCGCGCAGCGCTTTATCCCGCGCCTCTTGACCGTAGCTTTGAGTGAATTGCACCAAAGACAACATCTCAATATAAAGTATCGCGAAAAGATCTCGTTTTAAATGGGCGCGCTGCATGGTGGACTTAATTCTTTTTGCATTAAAGAGTCCGGTCAGATGATCGATTTCATCACTGGTCACTTCCGCAAGTTTTGAATTAACCGATTCAATCAGAATCCGAGGATCCACCGGCTTGGCAAGGTAGATATCCACGCCTTGTGCATAGCCATGGGCCAATTCAGCTTCTTCCGCCATAGTCGATAAAATAATGAGGGGCGTCAGGAAATGCTGTTCATGGCTTCTAATACGGCGGCAAATACCAAAACCACTGAGATCGGGAAGCATCGCCTCGGAAATGACCAAGTCAATCTCATGACGATCCAATAAGTTGATGATATCTGCACCGGAACTACGATGTATACAATGATGCCCCGCTTCAACCAATTTACTGCATAAGAAACGGGCGTATTTTTCATCTGTGTCTATAAATAAAAGACGCGCCAACGCTTTATCCCCTCACCTTCTATGGTAGTTGGTATGCAACACACGAAATTCACTACTCTTTAGTTGAATCAACCACAATCATCTTAATCCCTATCAACAGATCTTTTCAACTTCAACAATCTGCTTACCTATTTAATTCTACCATAACATGCCACTGCTTATAATTCCTTAATATCCCGCGCCTCTCTTGTCAACACCTATATAATTCGGTCAAATCCTTATCAATATCTTCTCTAAACCCCTGCGGCGGGACGACAATAAAAAAAACGTGGGAACAGGGAGTTTCTTGTGAATAGGCGAAGTCGCGATAGAAGCGACTGCGCCGCAAGATCGGGAACCTGTCCCCACGGCAACATAAAAGGAATTCAATGTTTGGCGAAAAAGTCGGGCAGCACGATCACCCCTAAGGGGACTGCTGCCCGAACGGTCATTGACTACTTAGTTGACACCAACAGCAACAGGCGCTTCCGCAAAGGCGGATTCAATGGCTTTGCCGTCCCATTCTTTGGGAATGGGCACGTCCAAAATGTACAGCGCTGTCGCGGCGGAATCATAAACCGTCACATCTTCGGTAATATCAAAACCGGCTTTGACGCCTTTGCCCCAAACAACCCAAGGAATCGTCATGTCTTCAGGACTGTTGGTTCCGTGCGTGTTTTCATGGCCGCCATGATCAGCCGTAACGATAAAGACCGTCGTGTCTGCGATGCCGGCATCTTCAACAGCTTTTTTAACTGTGGCAAGCGCTTTATCGGCATCAGCGAGGGAAGCCTTTTGTTCATCGGATCCCCATTTGTGTTTGTGGCCGGCGCCATCGGGTTCTGCAAAGTGGACAAAGGTAAGATTGGGTTTCTTTTCCACGATATAGGCAGCAGCAGCATCCGCTACGGTCTGGGATTCATAAGCGGGGGTAACGCAATGATCCAAAGAGCCGGGAATATTCAAATACTCTAACTTCCCTTTTCCGGAGAAAAAGGCCGTGTTCCATTCCAGCTTTTTGGCTTCCGCAAACATGGTCGTCACACTGACAGGATCCTGGTCCGGTTTCCAGTCATTCTTTGTGGTCTTATGCTTGGCGGGGGAAACACCGGTCATCATAGAGGTGTGGGCAATCAAGGTCACACTTGGCATAATGGTTTGGGCTTCCCAAGTATGGGCGCCTTCTTTTGCCATCTCCATAAGAACAGGCATATCGCTTTCCAACATGACACGGGGGCTCGCTCCGTCAATACTGACGAGGACGACATGTTCTGCAATGGGGGCGGCAAATGCAGCAGCTACCCAAAGGGTGCAGACAACAGCACTTAACAGAAATTTGTTGAATCGATGCATAATAATTCTCCTTATTGGTTGATCTCGATTCGAACGACACAAAAACACCTATTCTGTGTGCTTAAAAACAAGGTGATGCGATGATCAATCGCGATAATGATTCCCCCTCGAATCAATATGTATGGGTACCGGGTGTGTTCGTATGTGTAAGGGGCGGCATAAGCTATGCCCAACAGTGGTTACACCGGTGATTTATTCGTTACTATTCTTTCTATTATTTATAAAATAACTTTATATTTTTACGTTATCGTATATACGCTTTCCCCTTTAGAGAAATTCCTGCGTAATTTAATTTTATAACATACCTTTTGGTGTTCATGCAAACCTTGCAAATAAAAGGGCGGCCAAGGCTGAAAAAATATTTCTATTCATAAAGGACTTCGTTATACAATGGCAACAAGGAAAAATTCGCCTGTCAATTAGAATAGGATGCGCAATATTGGAAAAGGTATTTCAACCGAAACTTGGTGTTAAGACAGATTTTCTGTCCTGCTGTCATGCCTGTCCGTCACTCTTTCAAGTACTAGCCGACGCGTCCATTCATAGCCTTAGACTCCATCTCTTTAAAGAATGTTTCCTGCTGCCTGATTCCGTGTTTAGAGCCTTACGGCAACGAGCCGAAAAGGCGGGGCTGACCATAATAAGTATCAGTTCATCTTCCGATCCGATTTATACGCCTCAGCTAGGAAATGAGCACGACGAGGAGACACGGAAATGGAAAGTTGCACAGCTGCTGGGCGCGACCTCGGCAACCCTTTGCCCCGATCTCCTGCACGGATTCGCGTCACTCCTGAACAGCACGAATCGTGAGCGATTCTTGAAAACAATGCAGTCCCATATGCATCGTGCGTTTGAAAGGGGTGTCTCGCAGCTCCTTCTGGAAGCCTTTTCCCCGAAACTCAAGAATCTGCCGGCCCAGGAATTGCTCCGCAGTCTCTATGACAGCTTGACACACTATCACCGGGCGCATCCGAATACTGCCGCTGTTGGCTATGAAGCAACGGTGAATGCCCGGTGTACCAAGGCAGAAAAAATCGTTCTGGATCCACCGTCGGCTTCACAAGAAGAAATAGTCCCTTTGCTGCAAGCGTTATGTTTGACGTACGTGGATATAACTGATATGCAATACAAGACTATTGATTCCCCGGGCACCAATGAAGAATGCGCGCCAACAGCGCCATTGTCATCCCCTTGGGAAGCGCAAGGATTTGCACACATAGAAAGGCTATGGATTGACAACTGTCTACAGCCGCTCGGAGATGCCGGACAACCGACAGGGATTGAAGCGTCAATGCGAAAGATGATCCGCTGCACAAAAGCGACACTGCCACAGGCGGCACAGCTTACAACAGTCCCTTCTGTCTCGACGACCCTTCAAGACCGCGCCGCGGCGGCGCCTTCTATCGAAACAGCGCCGTCCCTGATGTGCGCCGATTTTTGTAACCTGGAAGCGTCTATACGGGAATTGGAGGCGCTGGGCGCTGATTGGCTGCATCTGGACATTATGGATGGTTATTTCACGCCGAACATGCCCATTGGCTTTGAAGTGCTGCGCCAGCTGCGCCCCAAAACACGCTTGCCATTCGACGCCCATTTGATGGTAAAAGATCAAGATTTCTTCATGGGTGAACTCCTGAAGATTGGCGTGGAACGGATATCCCTTCATCTTGAAGCCTGCCCCCATCCCGACCGTGCCTTGGCCTTTCTTCGCGATGCCGGCGTTCAAGCAGGCATTGCTCTAAATCCGGGGACTCCCCTGTGCATGCTTGATTATTTGTTGGAGCGCCTTGATTTTGTCATGATCATGACCGTTAACCCCGGATTCGCAGGTCAGGATCTGGTGCCCTCTGCCCTGCGAAAGATAGAGGAATGCCGCGCCTATCTGACAGCACGGGGCATATGGATCCCGATTGAGGTGGATGGACACGTGAGTTTTTCAACGATCCCTGATATGATAGCAGCAGGCGCTGATTGTCTGGTGACCGGATCAAGCAGTCTTTTTCGCGCCGGCGCGACCTTGCAAGAAAATATGCTGCGAATCAACGAGGCGATCCGGCTGGGCTTAGAGAAACGCGACGCCGCGCGCTGCAGGTGACCTATGGAGACTTCTCAGATGAAAGCATTGGTATTACACGGTATCGGCTATCTTCAGATGGAAGAAGTTCCTATTCCGGAGCTTGGTCCTGAAGATGTTCTCATCCGCGTTGTGGCGTGCGGCGTCTGTGATGGCGATTTGCCCCGCATTTTTTCGCAAGGCGTATCAAAATATCCTTTAGTCTGCGGTCATGAATTTGCCGGACTCGTTGCGGATTGCGGCGACCAAGTGACCGATCTGGAGAAGGACGCCCGTGTTGCCGCCTATCCCCTTTTGTGGTGTGGGAAATGTCCTGCTTGTGAACAGGGCAAGTACGCCCAATGTTTTGACAGTCAATATCTCGGTGTCGATTGCCATGGCGCCTTCGCCGAATATGTGAAAATGCCGCGGCGCAATATTATTCGTATTCCGGACAGTGT
>JAAYJI010000269.1 GCA_012523015.1 Candidatus Hydrogenedentota bacterium | reverse complement strand
TTTCCATGGGATCAATACTTAGCGTAAGATTTTCTACACCCGGCTTCAGTGTACCGCTCGATTTGGAAGGGATGAGCCAGTCCAGTGATTCTTCACGCCAAGGATCATCCTCTGAATCACGGACGAGCGTATCCAGTGACCAGTCAAAGGCTCGTGCGCCTGAATTGCTGAGTGTAAGCCGTCTTTCCAATTGTCCCGAGCTAAACGCGATTGACGCAGGAGCGGTTTCTAATTTTGCATTTTCAAAACAACCGGCGAGAAATATACCGCTTCCAAACACAAAGAGCAGTATCGCCGTCCTGCAGAGTATTGTTCTCATCGTAGCGCCTCAGTGTTGTATTGCCCTGTGGCGTGTAAAAACGTCCCGGGCAAAGCGAACCACCAAATAACTTTTCCAATGTCCTGAATAGGATAAAACTTTTTATAAACGCGTTTAATCATTTAAAAATTCGAGGATTACACCTGCGTCTACCATAGCGGTGTAGGCTCCCAGAAAACTAGGATAGGGATTACCCGTGCTGCTCATGGTGTGGACATAAGGCAACACGACAACGGAACCCGCCTTTAATCCGCCGTTCAACACATTGTCCTGCAGATATCGCCAATCGATAATGGCATTGCCAGACCCGCCAAGATTGAGATAGTCTAGGGACAACATGCCTGACACGGGCTCAATATCGGTAATTTCGTTTCCACTAAGATTGAGATAGGTCAGCTTAGTCAATCCGGCAAGGGCCCCCATACTGGAGATACGATTATCGCTCAGATTAATTTTGCGTAGATTGTTGCAAAATTGCAGCCCTTCCAAGCTGTCAATGTTATAGCCGGAACCGTTTAATTCCGTAATCTTAGCGAGATCTGTCTGCGTAAGAAACAAAGACAAGGGTTTACCCAATTCTGCCTGAATCACTGATTTCAACGCAGGATCCGGGATAAAGACAATTGGAGAACATCCGTTAAGACCCATTGCAAGTATGCAGACCAGCACGACCACTTGGCCAATATGTTTCATTGTACCCATCTGTGTCAACCTCATAGTATGCCGTTACAGTTCCAACAAATACATGTGTCCATACACATGATCTGTTCCTGTCGGCGCTATTGATTCCTTTTGAACATCATCTCGAATTAAATTAGAAAATACCATGCACAATTCGCCACAGAACTAATCCGCGAAAGCCAGGGCATCCTTAGTTATTGGCTGTGGGTATTGTGCATTTATCATCCAGAAAATTGAGAAGCGGAGAGGAGCCGCCAAAAAAACCCAAAATGGTGTTGAGTGTTTGCGCAATGATGCAAACATTATCCTGCCATTTTGCCGCCTTCGCCACCGGGGAGAGTGTCACTGTTTTTAAGTGTTTCATAATGGTTCCTAATCCTTCCTTACAGTACCATCATAGATGGAAACGATGCTTTATTACGGTTATCCAAACCAATCTATTGCACCAAGTATCCTATAGTTTAGTCAATTTTCCCTCAAATGTCAAGAATTTATCTGCAATGAGAAGAACCCAAAAAAAAGGAGGGGCAAAAATACGGCAAAGCAAAGCGGCGTCGCATCGCTCTTTTATGAAAGCGTAAAGCAAGGCGTGGTCTGGTCTGAGTGCAATTGCAGGATTTATTGGAAGTACTGAGTAGCCGGAAGCGGTGTCGACAGACCTATACATCCCAAAAGGCTTTTCGATTTAGACAGGGCGTTTTTTTCCCGCCTTTTTACAGATCAGATCAAAGAGGGCTGATACCAGGGGTATGTCCATGTCGTTAAAGTTTCCGGGTTTTTGCCAAAACTCTTCTAAACAGCCGCGATTTTGTTTCTCATAATAGAGGACTTTAATCATCATCTGCGCTTTATCGAGGGCACGCAACAACTGCGCTTCATTGGATTCTCCCTGTTGGAATTCGTCGTGCAACGCACTGTAATAATCAGGAAAGGCTTTAAAGAGTTCGTTGAATACGCCCTCTTCCGCTTTATCTTTTGCGTCTCCCAACCATGCATTTGCCACGGGCATGGGAATATCCATGAGCTGCGATTCCGCCAGATCATGAACGAGCGCCATGGCTAAAGCTTTTGCTTGATCATAACGTTCCGGCTCCTCACGCACAAAGATCAAGGTCAGTGTGGCAAGAAAATGGCTGTGTGCAGAGACAGATTCGGGATTGGGTACACCACGCAACAAAAAACCGGCTCGAGGGATCAGATCTAAACAGTGTATTCGCCAAAAGAGTTGAAGGATATTTTCGGCGAGATCATTGTAGTTTTTCAAAGGTCATGATCTCCTTCAAAATTCGGCGTTGTCAAAAAATCTATTCCATCCGGTTCCGGCCCAAAGGCATCGGAGCTGCTTTCTAAGGTGTCCTGTAATGGCGGTAAATCTTCTTTCGTAGGATCGGCAGGATCACGACCGAGAATTTGGAGCTGATCCACAATAAGGCCTAGGGTTGCCTTGGGATCTTTAAACAATTTTTTGGCGCGGCTGGTCTTGGCGAGTTTTTCGGCATCTTTCGCTAATTCTGCCATTGACGTACGCAATACCCGTATCTCTACTTCTTTAACAACAATCATTTGTTTCGCAGCTTTCAATTCCTCCGTGCATTCTTGATTATGCTTCTCGTTGATTAGAGAGATCGCTGCTTTAAGATCAAAATCGGCACTGATTTCCTGTTCCAGCTGATCTACAGCAGCGGCGAGCGTACCGAATTGTTCTTCCGCTTGTTGTTTTTGTTTTTCGAAGCGCGCCGTCAGTTCGTTCACCTCTTGTTCCCAAGCGGCAAGCTCTTCTTCCGACGGGCCATCTGCAGCCTTATCGGGCGCCGCCGAAGCGCCATCGCCCGCCACGACATCAAGAGAGCGTTCTTCTTCCAGTTCCGCAATCTTCTGCTTCAGCTTCATGATTTCCTGTAATGCTGCTTCAGGAATTAATGTATCTTCTGATTTGGGAAGGGCTTTGAGCCCAATTATCAAACCACCGCTCAAAAAGGATTTTAATTTGCCGCTGAGTCCGGTCATGATATTGGGATGGATTTGCGTGGTCAGCACAATGGTATGACCGTGTTCATCAACTACATAGAGCACCTTTTCGAGATCATCCAAGTCTTCTTCGGAAAAGAGATTCAGATCGTCCACCAATATGACAATCGGTCTGCTCGTAGTCAATTTCGCAGGATCCACGGCTAGCTTTTTAATTTTTGCAGGGAAGTTGGTCGGTGAGATAAGGGCGACACCAACCCGCGTTTTATTGCTGCGATAATAATTCACCAGCCCCCAGAGTAAATGACTTTTACCGGCGCCCTTCTCACCAAGCAAAACAACAGGAGACCGCCGTTCTCCCTCGAAGCGTGCGAGTTGAGAACAGATGTCAAAGGCTTTTTGGTTGGATGGATGTTTAATAAAATTCTCAAAGGACAAGCCCTTCATAACAATACTCCTGTGAGTTGGGCAACGAAAAATACCCGTTTTTATGGATTCAACAGAACCACATTATTGGTGTAGTTATTGTAACCGTAATAATTCTTCCGTTCAACTATAACGCTGATTTCTGATCAGCCGTACTATCATGGTGTAATTTCCAAAGTTTCGCATACTTTGTAAATACGGAACAGGCAGATAAACCGCAGAGCACTGCACCATGATAACCGTCTAAAAATCCATGATCTAAAAGGTACATCTTCAAGAAACGGATACCCGGTCTAAAGATCAGGTCTCTCAGGCGGCTGCGTTTGCCCCGGTCATAAGCATCCTGTGCGCCCCAAGTTGTAAATCGCTGCATAGTCGCAAAGTATTCATCAAAGTCCCGATAGGTATTGTGGTACATAGGCAGTTTGATGGTGCCCACTTCCCCATCTACAATCACTTTCGAGTGTACCCGCCTATCTAAATATTTCCCTTTGGCAGTTCTAAACAAACGAAGATTGTAATCGCGATGCCAGCCACAATGACGGATCAACTTTCCCATAAAATAGGATTGACGCCAAATTTGATAGCCCTCAGGTCCACCGTCACGCTGAATAATTTCACGGATCCCTTCGGCCAGCGCATCGGAAACCCACTCGTCCGCATCCAGCACGAGCACCCACTCTGTCGTGATTTGGGGCAAGGCCCAATTTCGTTGTGCCGCTGCGTTTTCATAAGGATGAACCACGACTTGATCGGTATAGGCGCGTGCCGCTTCAATAGCTTCCTCAGGCGCGCGCGCATCAACAACGCACAAGCGTTGATCAGCCCATGCTACACTTTCCAAGCATTTGGGCAAGCGGTCAAAGTCAGGTGGAACCAAGGTTAAAACGGTAACATCGTGCATCCGTAAACTCCATTTTGTAGCACTGAAAAGGAGCTGAGGCCTGTGGGTATCACAAAGCGTCACCTCCCGGGAATTAAGTGTATCACGTTCTATACTGAACACGAAAAAGACAGAGGCATAGGGAAGGGCAGTGAAACTGTATTCGCGCTGCTCAAAACCACCGCCCGCCGAAAAAATCACTTAAGATAGCGTTGACGCCACTGTTCAAATACAATGAGCGCCCATAAATGCCAGGTGTTGTCCTTTTTGTTGTTGCGATGGTCTTCCAACATCTTTTGCACATAGGAAGGATTAAAGAGCCCTGCCCTTCTCAACTTCTCCGGTGCCAAAAATTGATCTACCAAAGCACGCAAGCCCTCATTCAACCAAAAGCCCATAGGCGGATTAAATCCTTTTTTGACGCCCTTGGCCGCCTCAGGAGGAAGATAGCCGGACATCAACTTGCGCAGCAAATATTTGTCTTTTCCTTTTTTGAGTTTGAAAGCCGTCGGTATCGTGAGCATAAAAGAAAGGAATTCCGGGTCGGCCAAGGGACTGCGCACTTCCAGAGAATGGGCTCTGCTCATTCGATCGCCATATTGCAACACGTTGTTGGGTAAAAAAGACAGGGCGTCAACAGCCATGATCGTTGTACACAAATCTTCGCAGTCGCAGCCTTGTGCGAGATCTCTGAGGTACGTATAAGCATCTCTGCCGGCTAAGGCATTGCTCAAGGTCTCGCTGTAGAGGGATTGTCGCTCCGAAGGAGTATAACAACCGACCCAGCGTGCGTAGCTGTCGATGGGACCCAAGCGGGTATTGCTTGTGAATTGCCGAATACGGCGGAGCGCGTGAAATCCCGAGACACTTTCCGGCAGCCGTTGGGCAACGGGATACATTATTTTTTCACGGAGCCACAGAGGAATACGGCGGTAATATTGTAACCACAACATGCCTTGATAGCGGGGATATCCGCCGAATGCCTCATCGCCGCCGTCCCCGGATAAAATTACCGAGCAATGTTGTCGAGCATACGCGCTAATCCTCCAGCTTAACAAGGCCGTAGGATTACCGAAAGCTTCGTCAAAGTGATCGACCATACTTGGCAACAAATCGGCTAGGGATGAACTTACCTGAATCTCATGATGATCGGTCCCCATGAATGCGGCAAGTTTGCGCGCCTCTTCCCGTTCGTCATAGGCATCACCTTCAGCGCCAAAGCCCAACGTAAAGGTCTTTAAATCGCTGTGATCTCCCCTCAGATAATGGGTAATGGCGGCTGAATCCAATCCTCCGCTCAGGAAAGCACCCACAGGTTTAGAAGCGATGCCGTACAAGCGAATGAGTCGACTCAAGCGCTCATCAATCTCCTCAACGAGTTCGTCCTCGGATCGTTGAACATCGGTAATTTTACAGGGAGGTTTCCAATATCGATGTACTGTAAACTCCCCTTTTTGCCACAAAAGTGAATGGCCTGGCGGTAACTGAGAAATTCCTCGAAACAAGGTTCTTGGCGGCACCGTATAGAGGTAAGTCAGGTAATCGTCAAGACTTTCCAAATCAAGGTCGGTGTCTATGTCCGGGCACAACAGCAAGGCTTTTATTTCTGAGGCAAATAATATACCGTTCTTTGCCCGTGCGTAATAAAGGGGCTGCGTGCCAATTTGGTCCCGTGCCAAGAAAAGTTGTTGTTCCAGACGATCCCACAGCGCGATACTGAACATCCCCCGAAAATGACATAGGCAATCTTCACGCCAATGTTTATAGGCGGCACAGAGGATGTCCGACACAGTATCCCCTTCAATAACAACGCCTGCCCTTTCAAGATCTTTGCGTATATCCGGCAGGTTAACCAGAAAGCCGCTGAAAACGATGAGGAAACGATTTTCCTTTGAACTACGGTCGGAATCGTAAAACGCAGCTTTTCCCGTGTCAAGGTGCCTATAGCCCAACGCCACATCGGCATCATAGAAAAATCCCTGCCCATCAGGACCCCGATGGGCAAGACTATCGGTCATGGCATGAACCAGATCTAAT
>JAAYJI010000268.1 GCA_012523015.1 Candidatus Hydrogenedentota bacterium | reverse complement strand
TCCATCTTTGCCCGCACCGGGTCGATGTCCACGTTCCTGGACTTGAAGATCGCCTGCGCCATCGCCTCGAGGGTGGCGTTCATTCTTCGGTTCAGTTCGATCTTGTCGTCGAAGGTGCTGAGAATGCGGGCGATGGCACGCTGCTCACCTTTATTTTTAGGTGCACAGAAGGGTGCACTAGTCATCGTAGAAGCGCTTGCATTTGGTTGCGCTGACTTGTCACCAAGAACACCTCGAATGAACGTCCAGAATTGCTGTGACCACAGATAATACGCAACAAAGCGGGGGTCAAACCCGGACTTTACCTGCAGGCGGACTAAATATGAGGCAAAAACCGCAGGAGGCGGGCTTTTTATATAAATACTAGATCCTGTAGATGCACCTGTTCTTGCGAGGACGATATCACAGTCATACAGTCGGTACTTTGCTACTGCTCGTTCATTCGCATCTACATAGGGCACGGCATTCCAATCTATGTGCCCTGAGACAATGTCAGTTATCCGTAGAAACTTCAGGCCGGTGTGTTGATCTGTCGCAGAAGCAGTGAGTCCATAATCGATCGAACTGCATACGTCGGCTAGCGAGCACTTGATCCACTCACTCTCCATAACCCAGCACCTCAAGATTCCTACGTATTGCCACTTTGAGTTCTTCGGCCTCGGCCATCTGTTCGTAGAGTTCCACTGTCAACCGCTCCATCTTCTCCTCAAACGGCTCCCCATCGTCCTCGACTTCCTCGGCTCCTACATACCGCCCCGGTGTCAGCACGTACCCATGCTCTTCAACTTCCTCGATAGGTACGCTCCGACAGAACCCGGGCACGTCCGCATATTCGCCAGCGTCTGCGTCGCCCCGCCAGGCATGGTAGGTGCTGGCGATCTGCTCAATGTCCTCATCAGTCAGGGTGCGGTGGGTGCGGTCTACCATTTCGCCCATTTTCCGGGCGTCGATGAAGAGGATCTGGCGGCGACGGTCGCGTAAGCGGTGGTTCTTCTTGTCTCGTGCCAGGAACCAGAGACAGGCCGGGATCTGGGTCGAGTAGAAGAGCTGCCCGGGCAATGCTACCATGCAATCCACTAGGTCAGCCTCGACGATGCTTTTCCTGATCTCACCTTCACTCGAGGTGTTCGAGGACATTGAACCGTTCGAAAGCACGATGCCTGCCTGTCCGGTGGGGGCGAGGTGGTGAATCATGTGCTGCATCCAGGCGAAGTTAGCGTTGTTCTTCGGCGGGATGCCGTATTTCCACCGCACATCGTCCTGAAGCCCCTCTCCTCCCCATTCTTTCATATTAAACGGCGGGTTCGCGAGGATGTAGTCGGCCTTCAGGGTCTTGTGGAGATCATTTTTGAAACTGTCATCGTGCTGCTCCCCAAGGTTACCTTCGATACCTCGAATGGCAAGGTTGATCTTCGCCAGTCGCCAGGTTGTTGGGTTTGACTCCTGCCCGTACACGCTGATATCATCCCGGCGGCCGCCGTGCGCCTCCACGAACTTCTCGCTCTGCACGAACATCCCGCCCGAGCCGCAGCAGGGATCATAGATGCGACCGTGATAGGGGGCGAGCATCGCTACGAGGGTCCTCACGACATGCCGAGGAGTATAGAACTGGCCGCTCTGTTTCCCCTCCGCACTCGCAAACTGGGCAAGGAAATACTCATACACCCGCCCGAGCACATCATGCGAGCGAGCCTCGCGGTTCCCGACAGTAATCCCGCCGACCAGGTCGATCAGCTCACCCAGGCGGGTCTTGTCCAGCGCCGGCCGTGCATAGTCTTTCGGCAGAACATGCTTCAGCGATGGGTTCTTCTTCTCGATCGCTTCCATCGCCTGGTCGACCAGCACTCCAATCTCCGGGCCCTTCGCGTTCGCCTGGAGGAACGCCCAGCGTGCCTCCTTTGGCACCCAGAAGACATTTTCCGCGAGGTACTCGTCGGGATCTTCAGGATCGGCACCCTGATCCCGTAGTGCCGTCAGTTTTGCGTGCTGCTCTTCAAACGTATCTGAAATATATTTGAGGAAGAAGAGCCCGAGGACAACATGCTTGTACTCGGCCGCATCCATGTTCGACCGGAGTTTATCCGCTGCGTTCCAGAGCTTATTCTCAAACCCAAGTACTGCGCCATCCCCATTTGCGCCATTTCCGTTACTTTTTGCCATTATTCCGCCTCCATGTGTTTCATAAGTCTCGCCAACGTTGCACGCATCTCCTCATATTGCCCGGCTCGCCGCTGGTGCAGTTTGTCAAGTTCACGGAGTGCACCCTCAAGGTCGAGCGTCACCTCAAGATCCGATACTTCAATCACATATTCCGAGACATCAAGACTGAAGCCGTGTTCTGCGATGGTTTTGATTGAACATACCGCGCTATACCCCTCTATTTCGCCAAAGGCATTATAGGCCTTTTCAATTGCCGCTACATCTTCGTTTCGCAGGGTGTTTTGCGACCTTCCTGGCAGAAATCCCTTCGATGCATTGACAAACAGGACCTTGTCCTTCCGGCTTTCTGGTTTCGTTCGGCGGATCACCAGAAGAGCGACGGGAATCGACGTCTGCAGGAGAAGTTTCGGCGGGAGGCGTATCACGGCCTCGACGAGGTCTGCCTCGACAATCCGGCGCCTGATATCTCCCTCGCGTCTTTCTTTGAAAAGCAATGATGGCGACACCACCGCGACAAGTACACCGTCATCCGGCAGCGATGCGATACAGTGTTGCAGATATGCGAAGTCGCCCTGGGTTGCGGGGGGGATGCCGTAGACAAACCGGCCGAAGGGGTCGTAGGTCGCGATCTCCTCCCCCCAACTCTTTGCCCCGAAGGGAATGGTGCAGAGTATCCTGTCGAAGGTCTTCACCTGTCGCCCGTCAGTGAACCCCGGCCGGGCGATGATATCTCCAGAGGCGACATGCGCGCCACGCTCTCCCGCAGCAAACAGATTGAGATGCGTCTTCCGGGCAGCCTCAAGAAACCTTGTTTCGGCGTACAGAGGAAGGTGAGCATCCGGGTCATGGTCTCTCGTCCGAGACGCTACCCGGAGGAGGGTGGTGCCACTGCTACAGAAGGGATCGTAGACTGACTGGCCATTATGGGGGGCGAGCAGCACAGACATGAGGGTGGCGAGACAGTCCGGCGTTTCAAACTCTCCCTTTGCGCTGCTCGCCCGGGAAACCAATTCATTGAGTTTGATACAAAGGTCGTGAATCGCCTGCGGATCTTCTTCCAGCAGGGCGGCAAAATTGAACTCTCCTACAGCGGTTACGGCGGACTGCCAGAGCCGGTTCCAAGCCTGGTGCCCCCCAAGGGTTCTGTGGTTATAGTCCAGATCACTAAACCATCCCCGATATTCTGGACATGCCGCTTCGACCCTGGCCAGCGCTGCGTTCAGAGCAGAACCCAGATCGTACTGTTCGGGTGCGAGTTCGTGCCACCGGACAACGTCATCGCCGCCCTGATCAGAGAAGCGTTTCAGTCCAATGATTCCGAGGAGGTAGGGGTAGGCCTCACTCGGGCTCATGAGTGAACGAACCGGATCAAACGCCTCCCAGATCCAGTTAGCAACAGTATCGAGGGCAGGTCTCATACCTTCACCTCGAATGAGCGGAATATGGCATAGTCCCGGACCTTCTTTACTGGCTCCTCCTCTGCCCGCAACGTCGTGAGGTAATCTTCGGTCGACTGCAGGTAGTCCTTGATGTGCTGCTGCGCCTCCATCGGGGGGAGAGGCACCGTGATGGCGAGGAGTTCTTTCTGGCCGATCGAGGGGACAGTTACGCCCTTCGATATAGCCGTCAGATTGTGCTGGCCATCGGGACTGTTGAGATAGGCGGCGAGCACCCCTGGGAGTACCTTCTGCTGGTCGAGGCGAAGGGCAATGAGGTTAGAAGTTATTAGGTGCCCTTCGGCCTGCTTATCGGCAACACCTACCCTGAACTGCGGTCCACGAGTTGCTATGACAATGTCTCCTTCTCGGATGGCCTCGTAATTGCTGCTTTTTGCACTCGTGACGACTCGTTTCTCAAGAGATGCTGTATCTATTCGGCCATCGTTGATATCCTTGATATTGATGACCTCGACAGTGTCTGCGTCAGAAATCTTGGGGGTTCGAACCGCTACTCCGCGCACCACGTCTGTTATGAGGTGGCGCAACTCATTTTGTATGGCTTTTTTTTCTATCATTTAATTGATCCTATAATTTATTGTTTATAGGGCCCTACAAACAATGCCTTATTGCATGCTACTGAATATAATTCTTTCCATTTCAATTGGCGAGGAGGACTGTAAACAAGATCTTATATGCGAGAATTCGAAATCAGGGTATATGACTCGCTGGCTCGCGATATCTAACCGGGAAAACTCGGATGTTGTCATTAAGAAACACATATGGGGAGTGCCGAGGCGCAGCATCAATGCCATCAATCGAGTACAACCTGGCGATACGATCCTGATCTATGTGGGGCAGAAAATAGTCGATAAGGAAGTTCTCCCTCCAGCAATTACCGGATCATTCGAGGTGACGTCAAAGATGCATGAGAACTCGTCGCGAATATTCATCTCACCAGCGAAACTCGGCGATGAGCTCTTCCCGCTTCGGATCAAACTCAGGCCCGTAAAGATATTCGATCCGCCGGTTGAGTTCAAGCCACTTATCCCGGATATGAAGTTCATCACGAATAAGAAGATGTGGTCCGGGCATATTCGTGGCCAGGCAATGCGTGAAATCCCGGAAGAAGACTATCAGAGGATCATGGAAGCAGGTCAAGGGGAAGGGCAGTAAGTATAAAGATATCCGGATTTTTCAATGTAACAATAACAAAGCGTGAGAGTTAGGGTGGGTCATCTGTGGCCTTGGATGCGTTGCTTTAAGGATCTCCTTCATTGAAACCTACCTCCCAAGAGCTACATCTTTTTAAATAACAGTGGCATAGAGCATCACATGAACCCAGAGGTAACCGCTAGAGACCTCCTTTACCCCACTGAGTGGGTATTCCGGTTTTTCATCGCAGCCATGCTAGTCAGAATCGCAAACCCACAGTGGACCTACGCATTCCCATACTTGGTGGATTCGTTCATTTTCCCGTTGGGCTACTATTTGCTTTTCATCGCGGCAGCGTTGTGGTTCGCGGTACAGATATGGGTTTTGATAAAGTACGTCTCTTCGAGGAGAGATAATGCACCTCTGCATCAGTGAAAAGGAGCGCGAGCAGGCGGTTCAACATCTCATCGGGGCAGTTCCCAGGGAGATGCTACTGCAATTTTACGAAGAGATATCGAGAGAGCCCGACTGGCTGATCATGCATCACTTTGGAATAGG
>JAAYJI010000267.1 GCA_012523015.1 Candidatus Hydrogenedentota bacterium | reverse complement strand
GAGGAGCGGCAGCGGCATCTCGTCACGCAATTCCTATATAGAGCGATTATTAAAGCTAAAGTGAAGAACAGCCCTATCATCGGCGCCATCCATCTTTAGTCCCCGTTCAGGTATGCGGGCAAGTACCTTAGCGAGGGCGTCATTGCTCTGAAACAGCCGTTCCACAGGACGATGTTCCAAATAAAAGTTGAGCGTCTCAAAGAAATGGGCGAGTCCTTCGGGAGACGAATAATCGAGGGAAATATCTCCCTCTTCATAGTCTCGGGTAAAATCACGGTCTTCAGGGGACTTATACAAATCGTAAATATTTTGTTCTTCCAAAAGTCCCGTGCTTTTCTCCCACCCTGCAAGTCCGCACAGAATGTTTCCGGAAATGATAAATCCCTGTAAGCGCGCCGCCAGAGCGCGTTCAATGACATTTAAACAATCGCTTATGGATTCTCCTCTTTCGTACAACACCTGTGCGGCCCGTGCTATCTGTGCGCTATGTTCCATGCCTTGATCAATGATCATCCAAGTGCTTCGTGGATGGGGATAACGCCACCCGCCCAAGGGATCCTGCGCCTTTGCTTGGAAGTTGGCAACGGCACGAATCACAGCGAAAAGATCGGGCGTATCGGGTTTCTCTGTGAGTAATGCGGGCAAGCCTGCCAGTGCATATCCGAGAATATAGGGTTTGCCAAAAGGCGTATGGTAGCCCCGGGCATCGTCGTCGATAAAAGGCAGGTTTTTTTGAATGGCTTCCCCGCCTTGACTGAAAAGATAGTCTTCATCTAAAAGACCGCGCAATTCGTCGAATAAACGTGATGCTTCTTTTAGGTAACACGCCTTGCCCGTATAGCGGTAAAGCGCCATAAAATCAGACACATCGCCGATATTTCGGGCTTCTCCCGTGTTCACATGAAGATGCGTTTGCGCATACTTCAATTGGGCGTTTAGGGCGGTCATGAAGCGCGGATCCCCCGTCTCTTCGTAGGCGAGAAAAAACGCATCCATGCCTTTAGTACAAAAGGTAGAGGCCCCGTTTGTCCGCCACATGAAATTGGGATCATCGGCATGCTCCTTTTCTTTGGCAGCGCCGGCATTGTTGTAACGAGTACCGCCTATGGTGTCATCAGGCCACCACCAAATCGATAAGTCGTGCATATTCTCACACCAAAGAACTGCTGTTTCCACGAGGTCGGCATCATTGCTGCGCCACCCTTCGAAGAACAGGGCAGGACAATGATTTAAGCGATTCATGCCATAGGCGGCCCCATGGTCAGAGGACGCAGAATAGGAGGTCACATTACCGAAATCATCTCCTATCCGCCTGCTTCGAATCAGCCCTTGGCGTGTGAATTGGCGCAGAGCTTCGAGTATGGGATAGCTATCAAGGGGTGTGGACAAGCCGAAGCCATAGAGGGTATTATAAAATTCAGGGGAGATGCTTGTGTCCACGGTGTACGCGAGCAGGGCGTTTCGCGGAGAGGATCCGGCGGGATCAATGGAGAAGGCCGCAGATCGCAGGGCACTCGCCTGAAAGGGCACCTGCTCAGATTTTTCACAACGCAAAAAACGAAGGACGCCCTGATCCGCTTCCACATAGCCCCGCTGCTCTTGGGCAGCCCGTGGAAATTGCAGCTCAAAACGCTGGTCCCCGGAATAAAGGCTTGCAGGAATACCGTCGGTGAAAACGTGACGCGCCGTATCGGCAACATGCAAGCCGGAAATTGTCCATCCCAAATCATCACAGTAGCCATTTCCCGGGATCATACGTTGGACGGAAGCCAATAGGGCGATACCGCCCGTCCCATCCATGCGCAAATCAATAATGCGCGGCCATTCTTCATCAGGCACAAGCAATCGAATCCAAAGATAAAAGGCGCCCTCTTCAACAATTTCCAGTTCCGGTAGCAGGTCGGCACGCCGTGCAGGGGCTATCAGATCCGCCTCCCACGTGTCGTCCTCAGAACGACGGAAAGACACCTGCTCCGGAGAAATCTCTAGTTCACCAAGGCGTGTGGATACATGAAATCTTGAGTCTCTTTGCTTATGGGACAGCAAGAGCGAAGGAGATGGGATATGATCCACCAATTTTAAGGTGAAGCGAAACGAGCGAAGTTCCGTAACGTAAAAAAGAAAAGTCAGCAGTCCGCGCCGTACTGAACGGGGTTTACCTGGATGACAGCTGAGAACACGAAGATCCGCGTTTATCTCCTGCCCCTCACAAATTGCTTGCACCGATAAATCGGTAGAAAGGCTTCCCGGAAGAAAAGGAAGAGAAAGACGAATCAACTGAAGTCCTTTTTTATCCGGAGTAATTATGAAGGAAGGCAGCTCATGCGTCGCATCAGCGGTGACTCCCCCACTTTCCGCTTCAAGAATATGCATCCGGTGGGTTTCTAGCCAGCTGCGGGACGCTTCAGCAAAAGAACAGGATGCCGTCAAAATACTTAAACACAAAAAGGCTCTATAAACCATGATGACTCCTTCTCGGAATAGACCGGCGCTTATTCAAAGACCGAAACAAGACCTTCATTATATAACGTAGTGCAGCCGTGTGATACCGTGGTACCGAACGGCGTGTCCTGAGCTATGCAGCCGCAGTTTTGTGAGGAGGCGAATCGCAGAGCCAATCTAAGGCGAAGCACGATTATTTGTGATGGACGGAATGGACAGTATGGACACAATGGACGGGATGGACACAATGGACAGAATGGACAGGATGGACGCAATGGACGGGAGGCGCACAAAGCTTTCCGATGAAGGGGCGCGATTTATCGCGCCCGAGGCTTTTGTGTCATTGAGGCGTTGCGTTATGCACCTTGACTTGAATGCTCACATAAATCTTGAGGCATGCAATAAAGCCTTTGTGTAGGATCTTGGGCGCGATAAATCTCGCCCCTACAGATGTCACGTCGAAACGAGAGTGCAAGGTGTTGCAGAGACGCGCGCATAGAGCAAGCCGCAGGGCCACGCGGTCTCCATCACCACCACCATGAGATTCTTCGTTGCGGGGCCGATGGGAAACTCTCATTATGCATGGATCAGTTTACGGGGCACACCGGGAGAACCCTCTACTATATCTTTTTTTTGAAAGGATTGGCATCTCTTTTTTGAAGGAAGTTTCTTGTTACAATAGATACACTTATAAGCTGTCAAGTTTTTTCTCTCACGTAATCATTTAGACAGTAGATCTTTTTTAAAAGCGCAATTCGTAAATATATTTTAGAAAACACAAAAGGATTAAATGAGTTTAGCACATGAATGCCGCTGCAATTATTCTCATCTTTTTATCCTTCTGTTTAGGTGTCATCGCCTATCTTTGTACTGGTGATCTCGTCCTTTTCGCCTGTACATTGTGTATTGCCATAATTTCTTCATGTCCGCTCATCATTATCTATTTCGCATACCTGTCTTTTTGTCTGATCATCAATTTCCAGTTGAATAGCCTTTTCCTATCCATAACAAGCACAGAAATAACGCTCCTTTGGTCCGTACTGCAGCTTGGGATACTTCTTGGTTTCAGTCAATTTAAAGACCCCGTCTCCCGTAGTTTTTTAACTCAGAAGCGAGTTGTTTCAATAATAAGAACTACCTTCATTCTTGTCGCCACTGTATTAACTACACTTTTCTTTTTCCGAAAATTTCCACTTTATTATGGTATTTGGTCGATTATTTTTCTTTTTTATGCTCATCGAATATCTGCTTTTCAAATGCGCCCTTTACTCTTGAAAGGTCTTGGCTTTATTTTTTTCATAGCCATGATCTTCATTGTTTTAGAGAGTAGTACACGGTTGATACTGCCTGTCCAACAAAGCCAAAACAAGGTATTCGAAAGTGATGAAGAACTTATCTATAGTCTGTCTCCCGGCGCTTCACTTCAACAAGTTTATTATGACAATGAAGGCAAAAAAACGGAATGGACGGCCACTATTTCATCTCAAGGAATTCGGGATCGTGAATATGGACCCAAGAAACCAGATGAGTTTCGGATTGTGACCATTGGTGATTCTTTTACCTTCGGAATGCCTTTATCTGACCCGGAACATACGTTTCAACGACAATTGGAAAAGCGGTTAAATAGCGGGAAATTGAGTAAGGAATTTAAAGTTATCAATTGCGGAGTCACGGGCTATGCCCCTTGGCAAGAACGGCTTTTTTTACAGAAACGGGGTTTTGACTTTGAACCGGATATGGTTATATTGCAACTTTTTCCGGCAAATGATATTGCAGGTTCTTATACAAAAGTAGGGAAACGTTTACGCGCATACGAAGTGAAGTGGGAACGGGACTTGATTCGTTATCAACGCCAACAGGAATGGCCTTTTTATATGGAAAGATTGTGCCAAAAATATTCGAATCTTTATCGCGTCGTGGATACAAGATGGTCAAATTTAGAATTAGTATCTAGACTGATGCTTGCCTGCCGCTTTATTCCCTGCACTAACTATGAACTTTTAGAACCGAGCACTCCGCGCAATCCGCTCTTCGAGGTCTGTTTAGTTCATTGGTATCCTGAATTATATGAGGCATGGACAATTTTTGAAGAAAGCATTCAACAAATTCGTGATGATTGCCGCCATCACGATATTCCTTTGATCGCCTTTGTTCACGGCAACTGTTATACTTTTCAACCGGAGAAATGGGAGCAGCTAGAAAAGGAATTTCCGGACACCCCTTACCAAAAAGATAAAGATTTTGATCTGACCCATCACATGTTGACTCAACTGAAAATACCCCATCCCGATATGGTAACCCCTTTCGGATCAGCTCCCAATCCAGAGGATCTATTCTACTTGCGAGATGGTCACTTCACTCCGGCGGGAGCCGCTCTTGTCGCGGAAGTATTACATGACTTCCTATTGCGTGAGTATTTTCCATAGAGTGAGAAACAAAGCGAGCAGATCGGAGAAGCGTGAAAGAATGCTTGTGCGGCAGCGCAGAAATGAAAAAGGCTGAGGAAGTCACGGGAAGTGCTTCTATGCGTTTGTCTTGCTGTCCTCGGATGTATAATAATTGACGCGTACTTTGCATTGTCCGGATTCTATTCTGAGCGAAAAGATAATTGTTGACAATGTCAAGAGTTTTTGGTACACTTACCGCGTAGTGTTGTCAATTGAAATAACATTTACCGGAGGGTAAAGAAATGCGTAAGCGTTATTATCTCATGGGCTGTGCCGGATTTGTGGCTCTGGCAATCGTATGTGCTACCTTGCTGAGTATGCCCGTTCATGCGCAGTTATACAATCCTGATGTGGATCTTCCCAAGCCTACGGGCATGGAAAAAGCCCTGACCAAAATGGGACGTGGTATTTCAAATATCGTTTTCGGCTGGGCCGAAATTCCGATGACCTTTGACAAGAATTTGAAAAAAGGTAAGCCCCTTGGTTATCTCGTAGGCGTGACGCCTGTCTTAGGCGGCGCTCGTGCTGTCATGCGTTCCGGAACAGGTGTCTTTGAAACGGTTACCTTTCCCTTTAGCGACCGTGACGTGAACTATAATGCGGTCTTAGAACCGGAATACCTGTTCTAACCACGCGCTCTATAGGGCTTCCGTTTTAAAGAGCTGTGCTTGCGTGTAGAAATTATTAAGGTCGACACTTATCTTGTGTCGACCTTTTTTTGTAGCGATATATCGAGCTTTAGGGTTGGGATCTGTCCGCAGGCGCGCGCCTATGTGAATTCTTAGAGGCGCATAAAATTTTCAATTATCTGTTCCCCTTGGGGTGTCAAAATACTTTCCGGATGAAACTGCACACTCCAAATGGGATATTCCTTGTGGGCAAGCCCCATAATCACGCCCTCTTTCGTTTGTGCGGTTACTTGAAGACAAGCCGCGTTGTGCTGCGGGTCGACTACCAAGGAATGATAGCGCGTCGCCACAAAAGAAGAGGGAATGTTTTTAAATAAAGGATCTCCCTTGTGATAAATCTCGCTGGTCTTCCCGTGCATAATTACGTCGGCTCGAAGTATTGACGCGCCATAGGCCGCGCCGACAGCCAGATTTCCTAAACACACGCCCAGAACAGGGATCTGTTTTCCGAGGGCACGGATAATCTCCAGAGAATTACCTGCCTCTTCCGGGATTCCGGGTCCGGGCGAAATCACGAGTCGATCCGGTTTCAGGGTTTCCAACTCAGCGGCCGTTATTTCATCATTCCTAAAAACCCGAATATCCTTTTCGAATTCATAAAAACTCTGAACAAGGTTATAGGTAAAGGAATCGTAGTTATCAATCACGACTATCATGACTCTAAACCTTTCTCTGCGAATTCGACGGCTTTCATGAGGGCCTTGGCTTTGTTTACCGTCTCTTCGTATTCACGTTCCGGATCACTGTCATAGACAATGCCCGCGCCCGCCTGCACGTAGGCGTAGCCGTCTTTTAAAATCATGGTTCGGATGAGAATGCAGGTATCCATATCTCCGGAATAGGAGATATAACCACAGCCGCCGGCATAGGGTCCGCGCCGCTCAGGTTCGAGTTCGTCAATGATTTCCATGGCTCGTATTTTAGGGGCGCCGCTTACGGTCCCCATGGGGAAGGTGGCTGCCAACGCATCATAAGCGCTGCAATCGGGGCGCAGCGTTCCTGCCACTTCACTAACGATGTGCATGACATGAGAGTAACGCTCAATAACCATCAGTTTGTCATTGACGGGTGCTACCGTGCCTGCCTTGCTAATCCGTCCGAGATCGTTGCGTCCCAAGTCTACCAACATAACGTGTTCGGCGATTTCTTTTTCATCGGCGAGCAATTCTTGCTCCAACTGCAGATCTTCCGCTTCCGTCGTACCGCGTTTGCGCGTTCCTGCGATGGGGCGCAGCATGGCACGTGTACCCTTCACTTGGGTCATCACTTCAGGACTGGATCCGACGAGTGCGAAATCAGGGAATTGGAGAAGCAGCATATACGGGGATGGATTGATGCAACGCAAGGCCCGGTAAAGGGTCACCGGACTCATTTCCACTTTTCTGCGGAAACGCTGGGACAGGACTACTTGGAAAATATCGCCGGCACAAATATAATCTCGGCATTTGCGGACGGCGTCGCAAAAGTCTTCACGCGTGAAATTAGATTCAATGGTCGGTCCTTCAGGCGCGCTGTGCAACCGTTCCGTAGACACGACCAAGGGCCCCCGCAGCCGTTCTTCAATCTCATGGATTTTGCGAAGCGCCTCATTGTACACAGCATCAGGGTGATCGGTGACATGGGCGTTCGAGACAATTTTGATTTTATTGTTCACATGATCAAAGACCACTAAGGTGTCGGTGATCATAAAATATAGATCAGGCAGCTGCAACAAGTCGGGATTATTGTCGGGCAAACGCTCGAACTGGCGCACTTGATCGTAGGACATATACCCAACAGCGCCGCCATGAAAAGCAGGCAGCCCGGGCACAGCTGCGGGTTTATAGCGCGCCATAAGTTTCTGCAGTTCATCAAGGGTATTCTCTGATTCGAATGGGCTTTCGACGCCGTCGCGGATAATAACTCCTTTGGTACCCCTCGTACGGAATATGAGGGAAGGATTGGCGCCGATCAAGGAATATTGCCCGATTTTATCTGCTTTTTCGACACTTTCCAGCAGGAAGGCATAAGGACAGTTTCGTGCAATTTTTAAATAGGCCGTTACAGGCGTTTCAAGATCGGCGAGGATCTCTTTATAAACAGGAACCAAGGCGTCATCATGGGCAATATTGCGAAAATCATTTAATGAAGGAACGATCATTGGGGGAACTCCTCAAAAAGAATGAAAGGAATAAAAGACACAAAGGGGGTGATTTGGGAAAAAGAAGATTAAAGGCACGGACGTTGTGAGCGTCGCCAACGTCGAACCTGACGTTCCAAGGTCTGTGTCTTTGGAAAGGCTTTTTGAATAAAGCGTGTGTTTTTCCTCAGCATTTAACCGGGCTCATCCTTTTAAATGGAATTAACCATTGTTTCCTTTTATACATTATCCAATTGCAGGTCTATCACAAGCGCAGCCTATAGCACATCCCTCTCGCTATGACCCTATTGCGATAACGGTTATCGTTCTTTTTCTATTCCTATGAGCAGCCGCTGAGACACAGCTAGCAAAGAGGAATCGACATATACCACTTCAATGAAGTCCTTGACCTTTAAAAACAAAGGTATCAATACCAGCGGTGTTCTTGCTCATTGGTATCAGATTCAGCGCTTTCATCGGGTTCATCCACAGCCTCCGCTTCCGGAGCCTCCGGTTCGGATGCTAAGGGCGGCAAGGCATAGGGGTTCTCTTCTAGGGGAGCCGGACTCGCGTCATCCTCGGTTTCAGGCGTATCAGCGATGGGATCTTCCGACGCAGCTTCTTCTTCTTCCGTCAGATCCGAAGCATAAGGCGAAAGGGGCGCATCTTCTTCCGATGGGGTTAGCACTTCTTCGTGGCTGTAAGAATCGACGCTATCGATCACCAGCGGTTCCAAGACCGGCGTTTCCGTTTCTTCTTCAGAATGATCCGCTGCAGGCATCGCTTCTTCCGCTTCATCGGAGGTATCTTCCCCTTGAGCATCGCTTTGCTCTGCTTGCTCTACGGCTTGGGTATCTGAATCCTCTGCCCCTTCGAGTACCTCTTCATCCTCGGCGGCTTCTACGGCGCTGTCCTGTTCCGTCTCATCGCATTGTTCTTCTTCAGCTTTTTCCGGCGCTTCGTCTGTGGAAGTCACCGTTGCAGCCGCTGCATCGTCACAAGGATCACTATCTTCGTTGCAGACCGCTGGGGCTGCTGTGGAGTCTGTGGGTTCTGAAGGAGAAAGAGGCGTGTTATCAGTGGAATCTTCATCTAAGGTAACCGATGATACAGGCGGATGAGCCAGTGCGTAGGCACCTGTTTCTTCTCCGCTCATTGCGGCGGCGATTTGTTCGCGCATCTGCTTTCCGACCGCAGCGGCATTTACATGGATACCTTTAATATTCAGTTGTATGGTACTTAAATCTTCCAAGCCCAAAACATCCGAGGCTGTGCTTGCAAGACAATGGGCGACCATTTTCGCACAGCGCCGTGTTCCTATGGAGGCACAGTTTTTCAATACAACATCAGCACAAATCAAGGCGCGCCGTTTGTCGGCATCCGGTTTTACCTGCAAATTTATAGCATAGATTTCGGGCATCTTGCGCATCACTTTCAGCAGAATCTTGCGCACGTATTTGAGTTCAAGCGTAATATCGCCGTGAGCGCCGCGAAAGGTAATGGTCTTTTTTCTGCCCAATACAAATCTGGGAAAAAAACCATAGGCGCCGAGAAGTACCAAAATAACCCCGCATACAATGCCGGGCAAGCGCAGGTTCAAACTGCCATCGGTTTGTTTCGGCCAGAATTCAAGGGCTTTGTTTTGAACTTGTTGTGCTTGCTCCAAATCAAAGGTGAGCCCTAAAATAAAGATCCCGCTAATCAACACCAACAAGCAAACAACTTTCATTACAGTCAATTTCATGAGAAACATCCTTAACAATTAAGATTGAGTGCTGCATTTGTTCCAAAAATTAACGCACAGCGCTATCGTTAATGAGAACTCTATTCTATCATAAAGTCTTTAAATTCGGCGACTGCTAAAATCGAAAGTTTAGTGAGGAGACAGCACGATTTAGTTTGAGCGTCAGCAAGGCTTTTGTTGAATTGTTTGGCGTATTTATGATACCCTCCTAGAACTATAATGAGAAGTTAAATTTTCCTTTTTGCTCGCGCTAGATGGGAAGTTAGCGGTGTCCTGTAACTCGCAATCCGCTTTAGCGAGATTGAATTCCCATCGGAGGGCAGTTTGTCCTTTAGTCAGGTTTGGGGCACGTGGTGTTGACGATTGGGTCCTGCTCAACGTGAATCTGGCGAACCCGGTCAGGTCCGAGAGGAAGCAGCCGCAGTCAGTTTTTCACGTGTGCTGCAGGGATGCCTGGTCCGAGCCAACGACCGCCAAGGCCGTTCTGGGCAACTGTTCGATGATGGGTGCGCGGGCTTTTTTCTTTTAACGCAGCGGAAACACATATGTTCTAAAGTAGGTCTGTCATGGGTAATACAAAATATGTAGCAATTGCGCGCAAGTGGCGCCCCAAGACCTTTAGTGAGGTGGTCGGTCAAGACCATATTACGCGGACCCTTACGAATGCGATTAAAACGGGTCGAATTCACCACGCCTTTCTTTTCATTGGTTCCCGTGGAATCGGTAAAACCACGACTGCCCGCATCCTCGCCAAAGCCTTGAATTGTGCCAGTGCTGACGGGCCGACCCTCGAACCATGCAACACCTGCAGTAATTGCGTTTCCATCAGCGACGGCAACAACATTGATGTCTTAGAAATTGACGGTGCTTCCAACAACCGTGTGGAAGATGTGCGCAATATCTGCGACAACGTGCGTATGGTGCCGACGAGCGGCCGCTATAAGATTTATATTATTGACGAGGTACACCAATTAAGCGGTCCCGCCTTTAACGCCCTTCTCAAAACCTTAGAAGAGCCTCCCTCCCACGCCATCTTCATCATGGCAACTACGGAAGCGCATAAAATCCCTGCCACCATCATTTCACGGTGCCAGCGCTACGATTTCCGACGGGTGGTTGTAAGCGATATTGTGGCACTGCTGCGTAAGATCCTTGAATCGGAAAATATTCTTGCCAGTGATGACGCATTGTATGCCATTGCCCGCGTTGCTGAAGGCGGCGTGCGGGATGCGCAGAGTATCCTTGATGAACTCATCACGTACTGCGAAACAAAAATTACCTTCGAAGATGTCTTTGATGTTTTGGGACTGGTCAACTGGGAATATTTCCATAGCTTGTTTGACGCCATGCTCGACGGGAATGTCTCACGGCAGTTGGAGATCATCGAAGAGATTACGGCTGCCGGCAAAGATCTCTCTCAATTTATCAAAGATATTTTGCGTTACTACCGCAATTTGCTGGTTTGCCAGACCGCCGGTTCGAATGAGGCGCTGCTCCGTCTTCCTGAAATTGAAATGAAAAAAATGCAGGAGCGGGCAAAGAAAATGTCGGTGGTCAAGCTGATCAAATTGGTAGAGCAATTTTCAGAATTAGTGAATGATTACGATTCTCAGATCGCGCAAAGAACCGCTTTGGAAACACTGCTTATCCAACTTGCCCGCGTCGATGTAGATATTTCCATTGATACGATCATGGAGAAATTGATTTTGTTGGGTCAGGGCGGTATTGCCACGGCGCCGATACAAGTCAAGGAGAACACGCCCCCGCCAAACCCTCCTAAGACCGGATTGCCCGTTCGTAAGAAGGCAGTTCCGGTCTCCGCAAAAGAAAAACTTAGGCTGGGAAAAACGCAGGATGATGCGTGGCGTGAACTTTTAATCCGTGCCGGCGAAGCGAAGGGAACCTTAACAATCCACCTTGGCCGCATCAAGCCGATCGGATTAGATTCTGACGGCGTATTAACCTTAGTCTTTGAACCTGGCGCCGATAAAGCCCGTGCCTATTTCAAAAAAGAGGGCAATCTCGAAAAATTGGAAGCCTTGCTCCAAGACGAAACAGAAAATGCTCGGGCTGTCTTTTTCGCCGATCTTGCCAAATCTGCCGGCGCTGATGAAAGCGATACTGTGGATAGGTCGTCCCCCGCGCCCGACCCGGGTATGGATGAGGAAAAATTTAGTGCCCTAGCCAAGGATCCGGGAATTGCCGCCGTCTTGGATGAATTCAAAGGGACGATTGTTGATGTACGCCAAACTCCTGATAGCCCAAAATAGTCCTGCGTGACAGCATCCCTTTATCCCCGCAAAGGACACTACAAGATACTATCATCCGGTCAAAAGGAACGTGATATGAATGCTCTTCGTGGAAAAGTCGGATTTCTAGGCTATGGAAATATGGGTGAGGCAATCCTCTCCGGTTTATTAAAAAATCAAGTATTGCCTCCCCAATCTTTTGGTGTCTATGATCCGCTTATAACACGACGAGAAGCCGCCGCCGCCCATGGCGTTAAAACCTTTGAATCCGCCACTGACCTTATTCCGCATTGTGACACGCTGTTAATCGCGGTAAAACCACAACACTTTGATGAGGCAACGGAATCGCTGGTGGGAACCATGGCCCCTTCCATGCGCGTTGTTTCCATTATGGCTGGGATCTCCATTACACGCTTGCAAGCGCGATTCGGAGATTCAATACGCGTCTTGCGCGTCATGCCCAACACGCCTGCCCTCGTAGGCGCGGGAGCCAGCGCCTTGGCGTGCAGCGATAATTGCAGTCCTGAAGATGTTGAGGCGGGAAAGATTATTTTTAGTGCCGTCGGGATTGTAGAAGTTGTGCAGGAAGCGGACATGGACGCAGTGACCGCGCTGAGCGGCAGCGGCCCCGCCTATTTCTTTTACTTGACGGAATGCATGATTAAAGGAGCCGTTTCAGAAGGATTGCCGCAGGATTTAGCGGAACATTTAGCGGCGCAAACCCTTCTCGGCGCCGGTCAGTTATTGAACCATACGGGAAAATCAGCGGCGTTATTGCGTGAACAAGTCACCTCCAAGGGCGGTACTACCTTTGCAGCCTTAGAAACAATGCGCCATCACCACTTTGAAAGTCTTGTGTCGGACGCCATCAAGGCGGCGGCGAAACGGTCGAGGGAATTGGGCAGTACCCCCTGAAGAGATGTCCGGCCCCCCAACCGGCAGCTGCAGAAAGAAGAAAGGAAAGGCGATGAATACGGATACTCCCGAAATGGATGCTCCGAAGCATTTTGACGTGTCACCAAGCGAGCTGATTCATAATAAATTAAAAACACGAATTTTGGGAGGCTATCCTAAAAGAGAGGTGGACATTTTATTGGAACGAGCGGCTGATGCGTTGGCGGCGCTTCAGGATGAAAATCAGGCGCTCCTTCGGAAAAGCAAAGAAACTGAAAAGATTCTGGAGAACAAACAGGAACTTGAAGATGCGTTGCGCGCCGCGCTGATCAGTGCAGAGAAGACAGGAGAAACTATTGTCACTGCAGCCAAACGAGAAGCCGAAATTTTAATGAACCGCGCCACCGTATTTCGCGCACAAGAAGAACTGAAATTGAAAACGATCCCTGACGATCTGAGAGCAGAGATTAAAAAGTTGAGCGAAGCACGTGATCGATTCCGGGATGACTTTGCGACACTCCTTGAAACCCACAAGGCACTGTTGAATCGGATCCCAACAGCAGGGGTAAGAACACCTGTCGAAGAGCTCGCCGGCTTCACACCCGAGTCCTACACAGAACGTGAAGACTTAATTGAATTACCGGAAGACGGTGAGCTTCCGGGATTCCTACCGGAGCCCGATGATGATGAAACCGAAAATGAGTCCGGCTATGTATCCCTTTAATCGTAAATATAGTCTCAGATCCGTGGGTAAGATAGCGGTGTTCCTCCCCCTCTTGATACTCTTTTATACCTTTGTTGTCCATGCAGAAGAGGATCAGCAATTCGATGATTTTTTCAAAGCCTTCAGAAACAAACGGGATGATATCGGCTCGCTCCAAGCTGATTTCGTACAAAAAACCATCTTGCCCCAAGAGCTCATCACCTCTGAAGGAAAACTATTCTTTTCCAAACCTCGCAGAATTTTATTCGCCACAACTGATCCCGAACGGGCTACGCTGGTGGATGAGCGGGTAGGCTATGAGTACGATGCAGAAATCAGGCAATTGACTGTCTTCACCATCGAAGACCATCCCCGTGCCAATATTTTCTTTCTCGGATTTGATGACGACACGGAAGCGTTGAAAAGCGCTTATGAATTGACCTTATTCGAAAGCGATGATCCCCGCGGCTCTAAGGGCATCAAAATCAAACCCCGTGCCGATACAGACGAAGAAGTCTATTTTCTGGAAGCCAATCTCTTTCTTCGTGATGAAGACTATTTGCCCTACCGTATTCACATCGTAAATGATCAAGAATCGCAACTTTATATTGACGTCCAAAATATACTTAAAAAGAAAGAGCAAGATTGGGAAAGTGTCCGTTTCTTTATTCCTGAAGGCGTCAAAATAGTAGAGAGTGATCGTGTCGTTGAAACGGTGGCTGAGGGGGGGCGCTATATTCCCGTCGAACAACAAGGCCTTTTAATACAAGAACGAGAATTACCGGCGACGACCCTTGACCCCAAAAATTGAGCCATGCTGCTGCGCCGCTCCCCTGTCTTCCTCTCAGATAATCGGAGACTCGTGGCGCGACCGCAGGGTTAGAGCCGACCTATTTACTGAAAGAGACGGCAAAAACAAATAATGCATTTCCAAGCTCAAATCAAGTAGTATGTATAGAAGCGTATCTTGCCCGTAAGCGCTTCCCGACTATAGAACAGATACGCTTATTTTCAGCCGTGCGTGTTGCATCACATAACAACCATTAATCACGGTCTCCATTCGCCCTTTAGCTCCTTACAAATAGAGGCTTAAACATCATTATGAATACACAGGATCCTTTCATCATAGCCGGTCGCACGTTTAATTCGCGGCTCATGATCGGCACGGGAAAATTCCCGAGCAACGACGCCCTTCACCAAGCCATCGAAGCAAGCGGCGCAG
>JAAYJI010000266.1 GCA_012523015.1 Candidatus Hydrogenedentota bacterium | reverse complement strand
CGTAAAATTTACTCGGGTAAGGGATATTTATTTTCAAAATCCCGAATACATTGCCTTAATGCACTTAAGAAGCTACTTTGTTCGTTTTGTGTTAATTCTATAATGGTGTTTCTCAAAGAAAATTCAAGTGTTTTTCTGCGATCTGAAAAACGACCGGCATGGCAGCCATGACTTTCAGCCCATGCCCGCATTTCCTTGTCTTTAAGTTCATTGAATTTAGCAACTAATACAAACTTATCACCAATTCTTAATTCTTGCCAAAACAGCTTTGCCGCTTCCATGCCAATTATTTTATCAGAGAGTATACTTGTCGTGTCAGCAATAAGTTCTGTGGGATCAGCTTCTTCTGGCTCGTCATCCTTTTCGCTAGGGCTTATCGTTGTTTCTGTACTATAGATATCCTGAGGCAACTGATCTGCGATAGCTCCTGCGAAGTCTAACATAGTAGGAGCTATTCCAAAATGCTTTAGGATAAGGTCGTACAATTGACAAAGTGAGTCATTCGTCAAAAGAGGATGATCGTAAGCAGAATCATTTCCGTATAAACGGAGGGCAATTTGTGTGCGCATATCGTTTTTTCGGGGCGATGTATTTGGTGTAAGAAATGTGATATTTTGTGATAGAAATAGTGCCATTTCAGATTTTGTAATTGTCATTTGATTTGAAAAAAATCTGTCTTTCCCAAGGTCACGATTTTTTAGTTTCTCGAATATTCGATATTCAAGTGATTTGTTGGGGAGGTTAGTAAAAATATAGTTGATAAATTGATTTCTGCATACATAGAGTCCTTGAGAAAATTCATAAGTACAGTTCATTATCATCGCTTGTTTATGATGGTCTGCAATTAAATATTCCAAAAATTCTGTAGCGAGTTCTTCTGATATTCTCTCCTTTCCAAGGATCTTTTCTTGTTGAGCGCTAAGTTTAAGAAATAAAGGAAATAGTCTTTGAAAAAGTTTATATTCAGAAGTTGGAAGGGAGGCCTTATTGTCAAATGCAGAAAGAATTAATTTTAATAGATCCAAAAACTCACGTTTCATTTATCTTTTACTCCTGCATTTGGATTGTTTGCCTTGGTGTTAATAGGTAAGGAACTGTTACTGCTTGTTTTAAATAGACGCTTTGACCGCTTGGACTGCTTAGCCCTCCCCTCGTTGTTGTAGAGTGTTTCTAAGGTTTTAAGTTTCTTCAGTTCTTTTTTATCCAACATCGTTTTGTATAAATAATCTTCTGACACATTTGCCCGTGCCCAAGCCACACTAGGCGGAACCGGATAACGACGATGCACAGAAAAGTAACTAGTTCTTCCCGGCTCGGTAATATCTTTGACAGAAAGTTCATAGCGTAAAGGATGAGAGGCTTTGGAATGCCCGTGAATAAAAACGATTGCCGGATTTTGAAAGGTAGGCGTGTTTATTACACAGCCCGGATGGTGTTGTTTATTGGGATTTCTGCGGTAATCTTTTCTTTCTGAATATCGTTCCCAAATCTCTTCCCGAACCCAGCGTAGCGATCCTCGTTGAAAAGGTTTCAGCTTTTGCATGAATTTATAAATATCTTGTTGTTGCGAGTTGTCTTTCAACATAGGCTGTCCTAATCTGTAAGTTTAAGATGCGTGTAAAGTCACATTGTTAAGCGAATCATAGCCTAACAATAACAGAACAGTCAATTACATTTTGGAGATGTGTGGATTCAATCAGCTCCGTTTGACTATCATTGTGGCTGTTTGGTGGGGGAGGGGATAGAATGTTGTTCCTTGTACGGAATAGGTGGAGTACTGTTTATTCTGGAAGCTTAATCTGGTGCGAGTAATTCATGACAGAAGATCATAAACTAAAAAAGAGTGATGAGGAAGCGCTGTGGCGTGGTGGACTCATTCCCAAATTGGGACTCATGACCGCGACCATGGTGATCATGGGCAACATGATCGGATCCGGCATATTCAAAAAAGCCGCGCCTATGGCCGCGAGTCTGCCCTCCGCAAAACTGCTCCTGTTATGTTGGCTCATTGCCGGAACGATCTCCCTCTTCGGCGCGCTGTCTAATGCAGAGGTTGCCGGTTTAATCGCCGGGCCGGGGGGGTTCTACGGATTCTTTAAAAAGATGTACGGCCGGGCTTTTGCCTTTCTCTTTTGTTGGTCCAGTTTTTCGGTTCTTCAATCCGCTTCTATTGCATCAGTCGCTTACGTCTTTGGTCAATCCGTAAACAATCTGTTTCCGCTGCCTCGCTTGGGGCTGGAATGGGAACAGCTCTCACTCTTTGGCGTGTTCTTCCCCTTTGAGAATTTCGGCGTCAAGGTGTTTACCATGGGGACTCTCTTGTCCATTACCATGGCGAATTATTTCGGTGTAATCTTTGGAGGGATCATCGCGAATATCTCCACCCTTCTTAAACTGCTAGGTATTGCCCTTATCATTGTCCTAGGCTTAGCTTGGGGGGACGGCTCTCTCAATCATTTCACGCACGTGGAATCGAGCGGCTCACAATATGGGGAGCTTGGTTTATTCGGCGCTATGTTTGCTGCGATGCTGGGTGCCTTTTGGGCTTATGACGGCTGGAACAATGCTATTAGCCTGGGCGGTGAAGTGCACAATCCGAAACGGAATATCCCCTTGGCATTGGTCATCGGTGTGGGCAGCATTGTCGGCATTTATATGGTGATCAACTTTGTCTATTTGTATGTGATGCCTGTTGAGGAGTTAAAAGCGCTGACCGCATCTGAGAACAGTATTGCCGCTGTGGAGGTTATGCGTAAGGCCTATGGGTATCGCGCTGCCCAGGGTGTGGCTATTCTCATTATGTTGTCGACTTTCGGCGCGATGAACTGTCAGATGATGACTCCGTCACGCATGTATTTTGCCATGGCCCATGATGGTCTTTTCTTTAAGGCTGCCGCCCGCTGTCACCCCAAATACCATACCCCGTCTACGGCGCTGTTGATGCAGGGTGTCTGGGCGTCGTGTCTGGTATTGTCGGGTACTTTTGACCAATTGACGGATACGGTAATCTTTGCCTCTTTCATTTTCTACGGAGCCAGCGCCTTCGGCGTCTTCATATTACGCCGGACTATGAAAGATGCTCACCGCCCGTATCGCGTGCACGGATATCCTTTTGTGCCCGGTATTTTTTCCTTGTTCTGTTTTGTTCTCGTCATTATCACAATCATACAGCAACCCCGTGAAGCCATCATCGGCCTTGTTTTAATCTTTACGGGTTGGCCTTTTTATTGGTATTGGACACGAAAGCGTTCCGCCTGTTCCTAAAAAAGACGATGTGTGATTTCGAGGTTATTCATCTTTGGGCGGCGCAGGGATACGCGGCAAATTTTTCGCTAGAGCAATCCAATTACCATCACCGTAGACGCCGACATTGGAAAGGTCAATTTCTTGGAATCCGACTTTGATTGCCGGGGAATCGGGTGACAGCGTGAAATCCCTGTTCTCAATATCGGCAAAGCCGGGATTATCAATAACAGAATGTTGATCATAGCCGGACTCTTGCCATTGTTGAAAAGTTTTTCCGGCAAAAAGTATTTCATGATCAGCGGCATTCCAATAGCAATTGTTATCCATGACATAATTGCCGTTTTTCCAGGTACTTCCCAGTAGCTTGCCACGGTTAAAATAAACGATATTGTTCTGGAAAAAGAAAGAGATGTGGTCTTCGTCGCGGGAACGGATTAACTGATCTCGTTGTGAGAAGGCAAAGATGTTGTTGATGACACGATTTTCCTTGCCGTAATGTTGGTGGAAACCGCCTGTACGGGTGTTGTAGATAACATTATTGGTGAGTAGGATATCCGTGCTTCCCTCGTCCGTATAGAGTCCCCAGCCGCCCGAAATATCGCCATTAGATAAAATGTCGTGGATATAGTTGTTGCGCAGGATTGTTCCGGGAGAAACACCTAATGTATAGATACCTCCCATATCACTCAACTGCCCCTTGCCAAGGTTATGAATGTGGTTATATTCGATCACATTATGATTAGCAGAGCTGGGCGCATAGCCCCAGGACCATCCGACGGACACGCCCGAATAGCGGAAGTCGCAGATTTCATTATGGGAAATGGTATTGAAAGAACTGCGGCCGATCCACACGCCCACGGCACTTCGGTAAATGCGTCCGCCATCGTGAAGAATACAGTTATCGACCACATTGTGACCGGTGCTTTCTTCCGGTGTCTCAGGATCATGCCCTTCACCTATGCGCACCCCGCCGGCTCCAAGATCTGTCAGGAAGCAACGGCGCATCGTATTGTTTTGGCTTCCCGTTCGGAAGGCTGCCCCGTAACCGCCTACATGAGCGATTTTACAATCTTCAAAAAGACAATGTCTTGCGCCCAGTGTTTGTACGACCCCTTCCACAGATGATTCTGCTTGACCGTCGCTGTGTCCTGCCGCGCCGATGGGCCAATCACTGTATTGGAGCTGTAACCCTTTAAAATGAATATGCTCGACAAAGTGTTGCGTTTCAGGGTTACCTTTAAGCAGGAGCAGTTGCCGGAGTCGCGGAATGACCGCTTCCACATTATCGGGTCTTTCTTCGGGCTTAGGCAAATAATGAAGCGTGCCGTCATGGCGGTTGAGGCACCATTCTCCGGGCAACTCAAGTGCGTCCAACAAATGATCGATAAAATACCATTGCTTATCTGTCCAACGTGTGAAAGGCCACCGTGCAGGACCGGTAAACTCGATAATGCGGTCGTTAAGATTTAAGTCTTTTACCCGATGCAGCGAGGTCGCCCAAGAATGGAACACGACAAACACGGCATCATCCAAGTGCTCCCACGCTTGGATATCATCTTTATGAAACCGTAATTTTGTACTGCTCTTTTCTTCTTCTTGCGCGCCTGCTTGTTTCTCCATGACTGACCCGTCTGTATAGAGGAAATCTTTTTCACTTGGATAATCGCCTGCGAAATGAGCGGCTTTGGGATAGCGGGCAGCGTCGCGCCGTTCTCCATTAACCCAAAAGGCTCCCACGACGCCTTCGTCTGATTTTGCCTCGGGTACATCAGCGATCCACACACCATTTTCAATGCGCCAGTCTTTTATAATGCGTCCGCCATGGAGTATGGGTTCTTCTCCCGGTGCGGCCGCGTAGATCACGGGGCTGTCAGCCGTGCCGGAATCTCGTGCTTCAAACACGAGGGGTTCCTCAAGAAAATAAGTGCCGCCTTGCACCCGAACCGTAATCGGCACAGTTGAGAGCGCCTTGTCTTGGGCGCGTAAATTTCGGATGCGGTTTCTGGCTCCCGCGAGGGATGCCAATGGTCCATCACTTCCGGCACTGTCAAGTTCTTGCAAAGAGCCCGACCACGCGTCGTTCCCTTGCGTTGACACATGCAAAATGAGGGGTTCCACAGCGGCAACAGTGAAACAGGTGACCATCGTAAAAAGCACGAACAATACAGAGGGGTTTCTAAACATGGCAGCATCTCCTTTTGATGAAATTCATTCTCTCTAATTATAGCGATGGAAGGGAGGGGAGATAAAGCTAATGGAAACTCTAGACACTAAGAACTCAGCTTTACATACGTGTTGGAGATTAAAGCAGGTAAATCATGATTGGTTGTCTACATTATTTTATTCAAAAAATTATCTATAAAAACATATGTTTTCGAATCGGCTAAATTAACACCCCTCGAGAAGCCGGAATTGCTGCTTATATTTTGCAGGTCAGAGAACAGCCTCGCAATTTTCCTTTGAAGGTTTCTTAATTCTCTATAACTTTCATGGTGTTGGTTCTTTGGAGAAAAAAAACCAGTTCGCAATATGAGAGCGATTCACTCTTATTTAGGGTTGAGGTTACGAGGAAACCCTATAAAGAAAAAAAGGAATTAAACATGACCGCAAACATAGCCTTTTACAATAAAGAAGTACATTGCAACACTGTTTGTTGGGAAGTGTCGGCCCGCTGCAATGATCATTGTCGTTTTTGTTATCGGAATATGATTTCCAAAGAACTTGACGCCTATGAGGCTTTTCACGTTCTTGATCGACTTGCGGAAGGCGGAGTTCGAAAGATTTCGTTTACCGGTGGCGAAGCGTTGCTG
>JAAYJI010000265.1 GCA_012523015.1 Candidatus Hydrogenedentota bacterium | reverse complement strand
CGTTGCAACATTGTTATATTATAAGGAGCGCATCATGTGCGAAAATAATGATGCTCTGATCGGGTGTTTTGAAGGATACACCCCCGAAAGATACCTATAGTATAAACCGCTTTCTTTGAAAGAGGGTAATTTTTGTAATTAAACCGTCTGACGGCGCCGGTTATTTCTTTTGGCGTCGTACATGACCGTAAGTTGCACCGTGGAATGCATTTATTATGTCCCTTAAAACTATTTTAATTGTTGCCTTGTCACTCATTTGTATCTTATTGCTCGTCGCCTTATTGCAGAAAAAGGAAGAGGCGCCTTCTGAAGCGGCAGCCACGACGGACCTTGTACCGCCCGATCCCACGCCCCTGGATATCACCCCGGAATCGGAGGAGCTCCCCAGAATCACCATTACGGAAGCGATGGTGGACAAATTATATCTGGGACATAGCTATGAAGATATTGAAGCCTTGTGGGGCGCCGGCTCCGACGAGAGTGAAAGCGAATATCGACGCCCTTCAGACGGCTACACATCACCTTTTACCATTGTTTGGCACATATGGAATAATCCCAACCGAACCCGCGTCCGCCTGGGTTTTGTCAACAACAAATTGGAACGGAAAGAATTCTATCGTCTCGATGGTTACAAAATTAGTAATGAAATAGATTTGGATGAACTGAAGTAACTTACGCTGGATAGATTTGTGCTATCATTTCACCCCACATAACCCCACGCTGTCCAAAGGACTCCGTAAACGAGAAAGAAACCATGAAAGTAAGATTATTTTTAAGTGTTGTGCTTTTACTGGCTTGTGCGGGATGTGAAGATCTGCTGCGCAAAGAGCCGCCGCCGCCGCCCCCTTCCGGCCCCCAAACCAAAGAAGAGGTCGCTGCCCTCGTAAATCCGTTGATCCAACCTTTGCGGCAAAGCGTTGCCGGGGGCCCGGGTATTTCTGAAGCAGAACGCTATTCCATGCTTGCAGCACTGCGCAATGCTGTGATCCAATATGGGGCAACAGACTTCGGCCGTCAAGCACTCAACGACGTCGCTTATGAAGTACAGGATATCGCCAAACAAGCCGCTGATATTGAACGGTATAGGCTTGTTTTAATCTGTATTGATGTGGAAGAATTGCTGTCCGTTGAAAGCCAGCTATTACAGCGGCTTGGGGAACGAGCGGATATTATGCTGGACAAGCCAAGCATCCAAGTTCAAGGGTTTATGGATGATATTGAAAAAGATCAAACCTATATCTTTCTTAATATCATCAATCGGCGAGAGGGAAAAATCGAGCGCAAACAAGTGCGTGAAGGCGATGAACTAAGCGATATTCGCGTAATAAAAATTATAGGCCGCAACAGAGGCGTTCTCTTTGAATATCTCAAAGTGCCGGGACTCTTTTTTGAAGTAGATGCTTTTTAAACAAATCGCGTAGGCACGATAGAACCCGAAGCAGCGCTGTATCCGACCCGCCAAGACGGCACACACGCAACGATGCCGGCGGTTGGGAAGGCACATATAGAACGGGCTACAGGACTATTTGGGAATCTCGACGCGCAGATGCATGCTCTTGAGCCGTGTCAATTGTAACAAGCCATAATGGGACAGGGTCGCCCCTTTTCCGGTATCTTTGACGCCGCACCAAGGAAGGGCGGGATCCAAGAAATCGCAGCGATTCATATAGCAGGTACCGGTCTGAATACGCTCACCCAAGCGGATAGCGCGGTCTAGGTCTGAAGTCCAAAGGGACGCCGTCAATCCGTAAGGGCTGTCATTCATGTAGCGGAGCGCTTCCTCGTCATTTTCCACCGACAAAATCCCAATGACCGGCCCGAAACTTTCTTCTTGCATCAAGGCTGATGTTTGCGGCGCGTCGGCAACAACGGCAGGCGCTGCAAACCATCCCGTCTCAGGCAGCGTGAAATGCGCGGGATCAACGAGGAGCCTGCCGCCGGCTTGAATGGCAGCCTGCACTTGGTCTTTTAGG
>JAAYJI010000264.1 GCA_012523015.1 Candidatus Hydrogenedentota bacterium | reverse complement strand
TTCACGGATAAGTTCAAGGCCAAGCTAGCACTTGAGGCGGTCAAAGGGGTCAAGACTTTGACCGAACTGGCTTCGGAATATCAGGTGCACCCGAATCAGGTTTCGGAATGGAAAAAGCAGTTGCTCTTTCATGCGCCGGAATTGTTTTCCAGGAAGAACGCTGGAACATCCAGGAGTGTGCGCCTTACCCCATTCTTAGACCACGGAATCACAAGAGAACTGGATCTATTAGGTTTGCGTTGGATCTCTAAAAATACTTATCGAATGGTTGTGCTGGAAATTAAATTAGGAAAAAATCCTGAACTTTCGGAAAAAGTTGCCGACCAACTCGCCCGATATATAACGCTGATAAAAAACAATATGGGCGCATTCAAGGCTTGTTACGAAAAGAATTATGAACAAAAACATCGGCTGGGATTAATCGGCGGCGAAAATTGGGATAAGGAGATGCCCGCCCATATCACTATCGATGATACAGAAGTGGAGGGACATATTCTTGTTGGGCTTTATAGCAGCATCGGGAAAAAACACATAAAAACGCTTTTGAAAAATCATCCTGAATTAGAAGGTCGTGTACAATGTTTCCAAAATATTATTTCATTAAATAAATGAGGAGGAAGAACTGATAAAGGTTATCATCCATCGGGGCAGCGACGAAATCGGCGGCAGCTGTATTGAGTTACGTTCAGGAAATACGCGCATCATTCTTGAAATAGGTATGCCTTTGATCAGACCGGGTGGATCTACATTTGATATGCGGCATTGGGATGGACTTAGCGGCAAAGATCTCGTCGATAAAGGGGTGCTCCCACAGTGTGAAGGACTCTATGCATGGCAGCAGCCATCCGTTGACGCTGTGCTCATTTCTCATGCCCATATAGATCATTACGGCTTTCTCAATCATGTGCATCCGGACATTCCCGTATACCTAAGCGAGGGCACCCATAAGCTCATCGACGTTACGTCCACCTTCGGCCGAAACATTTATACCTTGAGAAATACACTCAATTTCTCGTGGCCATGCCGGTTTCCAATCGGCGCATTTACGATCAAACCGCATCTCGTTGACCACAGTAGTTTCAGCGCCTTCGCTTTCGAATTTGAAGCAAATGGCAAACGGGTATTTTACTCCGGCGACTTTCGCGAACACGGCTATCTCAAGAAAGCCATGAAAATTCTTTACCGTGAGGTTCGCCCGGGTGTAGACGCATTGATTATGGAAGGCACTTTGTTGGGCCGTAAAGATGAACAGAACCAAACGGAAGCAGCACTTTCAAAGGAGGCAGCAAAACTCTGTAAAGACTCGAAGAAGGCAATTCTGATCTATCAATCCGGTCAGAATATCAGCCGCGCTTTTTCCTTCTTTATGGCCGCCAGACAGAGTAAGCGTCTCTTTGTACCCGATGTTTACACCGCTCACGTCCTCGCCGAGATGGGTAACTGCCGCGGTGGAGAGAACTTGCCCTATCCCGGGAAAGTCGGTTTCGATGATGTACGTGTCTGGTATCCTCACAAGCTAACCCAACGACTCCACAACATAAACCACGGTGACATCCCTTTACGCTACTACTCCCGAGAATTAAGAAAACCTGAGATGCCCTCCATCCTTGATAAAATCATGCTTTTTGTTCGTCCCGGCATGGAGACCGAATTACGCACAATCGAGGGACTTGAAGGCAGCACGCTCATTTACTCGCTCTGGGAAGGATATCGTAGGGGGGAGAACACACGCAGTTTTCTGGAGACTGTGGAAGAGCTGGGCATAAAAGTTGTATCGCTTCACACCAGTGGTCATGCAGATATTCCGGCACTCGAGAATATGACCAAGAAACTGCAGCCCAAACAAATCGTACCGATTCATACCTTGCATGCAGATCAGTATGAACAGATCTTTGAATTTCCCGTTACACGCGAAGAATATATCGAGATTTGATGATGCACCGGTTTTCAGATTCGGGGAAGGATTCTTTGCTTCCCCGAATTTTCTTTCTTTGACGCTTTTCGTTTAACCGGATACCATACGCACAGCTCCAGCCACAAATTAGTGTTCAAAAGAAATAGCGCCCCCGATACCTACGGTCTATAGAAAACTATCCGGATAAAAAAGAAAAAAACAGTGGGTGCAATCCACTGTTTCAATGACTGGAGATGGTGGAGCTGAGGGGGATCGAACCCCTGACCTCCGCATTGCGAACGCGGCGCTCTCC
>JAAYJI010000263.1 GCA_012523015.1 Candidatus Hydrogenedentota bacterium | reverse complement strand
GTAATGTTTACCGAGAATGAAGGCTCGATATCCTTAAGCGTTAGGAAAGAAACGCCCTCTTCGCCGAGCCTGTCGGTCAGTGACACAGGAATTGGTTTTGACCCTGCGTATCATCAAAAGATTTTAACACGCTTTTTCCAGGTCGACAGTACCAAAACCCGAAAGCATCAAGGGGCGGGTATCGGTCTGTCCATTGCACAAAATGTTGTTCAAGCCCATGGCGGGACGATCGATGTCTTAAGTAAATTGGGTGAAGGTTCCACCTTCAAAATTAATTTGCCCGAGACGCTGTTTTCCGCCGATGTAGATGCGGGCTTGACGGAAAATCTCCAATCCATTCATGTGCTTATCATTGAAGCCAGCGAAGAGCGGCGTCAAGCTTTACGTTCCTTTTCACCCTTAGATAAATGCACCGTTTCCTTCGCGCAAAACGGCTACATGGCGGCACGCTCCATAGAGGATGATATCCCCGATATCATTATTATCAATGATATGCCGGCAGATGATGCGGGAGAGGCATCCTTGCGGTTTCTGCGCCAACAAGGCGACATGGCGTATGTGCCCGCCATCATTTTGTCTCATGAAAGTACGGACTTATTGAAGTCCCATCTTGGTCATGATGAACTAACGCGATTTCTGTTCAAGCCCTTTTCTGCCCTTGCCTTGGTGCAGCTGATCCGAAAAATTATTGTGGGTGGTATTGATACGGCGAGCGATGATATCCAAGACTTATATGAAATGCCGACATCAAAAGATTTTATCGTCGTCCTTGATCAAGATCCCGGTTTCCTTGAATGGATCGAAAGTGCCTTAAAGTTTCGCGGTATAGACAGCTACTGTACCTCTTCTGCCACGGATCTGTTTTCCCATGGCGCTCTTTTAGGGTCGCCTTTGGCCGTATTTATCGATGCCGACGTATCCGCTGAAGATTTAAAAAGATTGCAAAATACACTGCTTGGTAATCCTGTCACGGCGAAGAAACCAACCTTTCTTTTGACAAATATGGCGTCTGCCGAAGCGTTAGACCAAAACAAAGCGGATGGTATATTACATAAACCTTTTCCCATAAGCGACATGATGGATATTATCCAAAAGTTACGGGGCGATTCGTAATGAAAATAACGCGCTCTTCAAAATGGTTTCCATTTGATTTTATAGGATCGGTTCTCTCCTTTGATTTATAAACGATATTTCAAAACATTAAGGATTAATGATTTAAAAATGCGTATTGTTCTTTCTCTTTCTTTAAGCCTATTCCTACTGTACCAAAGCCCCGTCCTTGCAGATGAGGCGCTGCCTGTCAGTTATATTTGTCTCGAAACGGAAACGGGACAGATTCTTATGGAATCAAACGCGGATATCCAAAGACCGCCTGCAAGCATGTTGAAAATGATGTTGATGCTCTTGGTGGAAGAAGGGCTTCAAAGGGGCGACTGGACTTATGATCAGGAGCTTACGGTGTCCAAACTTGCGCAGAGTATGGGCGGTACCCAAGCCTATCTAAAAGCAGGCGATGTATACTCTCTCGAATATAATTTGACGGCTCTTGCCGTATTGTCGGCCAATGATGCGGCTGTCGTCATTGCCGAAGGATTGTGGGACAGCGTCGAAGATTGCCTGCTTGCCATGAATAACCGAGCTGCTGAACTGGGCATGACACAGACTCACTTTTATTCGGTGAATGGGCTCCCCCCTGCCGACAAGGTGAGTTTTGACCAAACCTCAGCGCGTGATATGGCGGTTTTAGGTCTGGCACTGATCGAACATCCCGACATTTTGAAATTCACCAGTCAAAAAGAATTTGTGGTACGCCCGGGTACAGAAGCGCGATCCAACACGAACAAACTGTTGAGCACCCTGCCCGGTTGCGATGGATTGAAAACAGGCTATATCCGAGCCGCAGGTTTTTGTCTAACTGCTACGGCGGTACAAAATGATATTCGATTGCTCGCCGTTGTGATGGGCAGCGACAGACAAGGCAGATTTACCCATACCCAAAGCCTTCTTGAAGAGGCTTTTCAAATGGTGCAACGGGTTAAACCGGTTCAAGCCGGTATGGTTATTGGTAAGGCCATTCCTGTCGATAAAAGCATGGATGAAGAGGTTCAGCTTATTGCGCGGGATACAATCGAGACGATCATTCGCACTGATCAGATGGATCGCCTGGCTTTGGAGATAACTGCGCCGAAAAATCTCACGGCTCCCGTCGAGGCAGGAATGGTGTGCGGGCAAGTACGCCTGATGCTTGATGACCATGATTTGGGTGTCAGTACGCTCATTACGGAGCGGGCTGTTGAAAAGGCGCGATTAACAGATTATAGTGTCGGTTGTATGGGACGTAAAGAATAATCTCTTAAGGATTGATATTCCGGTCAAATCTTATGGAAGCAAACACCCCTTATGGCTCGTGTCGTACTCAATAATGTCAGCAAAGTTTTTCCGGGCAATATTCACGCCCTAAAGAATATAAATCTTAGCATCGAAGATGGTGAGTTTGTTGTCTTGGTTGGACCGTCCGGGTGCGGGAAATCGACGGCATTGCGGATTATTGCCGGACTTGATGCCTGTACGGGCGGCGAAATCTTGATTGATGACAAAGCCGTCAACGAGGTGCCTCCCAAAAACAGGGATATTGCCATGGTTTTCCAAAACTATGCCTTATATCCCCATATGACCGTTTATAAAAATATGGCATTTGGCTTGATGCTGCGCAAATATGCCCGTCAAGAAATTGAACAGCGGGTTCATTCCGTTGCGGAACGTTTGGGTATCACGGAGCTGTTGCAGCGAAAGCCCCGAGAGTTGTCAGGGGGTCAACGGCAGCGCGTTGCAGTAGGTCGCGCTATTGTTCGGCAGCCCAAAGTCTTTTTGTTTGATGAGCCCCTATCCAACCTTGACGCCAAACTACGGGTTCAAATGCGCTCTGAAATTACGGGGCTTCATGCTTCGTTAAAATCGACTATGATCTATGTGACCCATGATCAGGTGGAAGCGATGACCATGGGTGATCGTATTGTGGTGATGCGCGATGGAGAGATACAGCAAATAGCGGCCCCTTTGGAGTTGTATCAAGCGCCGGCCAATGTTTTTGTCGGCACCTTTATCGGCACGCCTCAGATGAATATTCTTGAGGGATCTGTGGAAGGTAATGAGACGGGGCTGTATTTTTGTGCTTCCGGCACTACAACACGGCTCAAAATACCGGAGTCGAAGAAAGCTGCTTTGGAAGTCTATGGAACCCAAAAGATACTGTTAGGTATTCGGCCCGAACAGCTGCGATGTGTATCCCTTCCCCACGATGGACAGCAGATTTGCGGAACAGTGGAAATGATTGAGCTGACCGGCGCGGAAGCGCACCTGTACCTGAAGGTAAACGATGCTGTTCTCGCGGCCCGCGTTAATCCAACCATTTCCGTGAATCGGGGCGACAAACAATGTTTGCTGGTGGATATGGAAGCCTGCTCTTATTTCGATTCAACAACGACATGTGCCATTGCATGAATGATTCTGATTAGACATTAGAAGGTGTAGCCAAATCCTAGTATAATACAATCAGCTCCTGAATTATGGCTGTCAAGTCCGGCATTTGAAATATGTTCATATCTTATGACGGTATGCCAGTTTTTCGAAAACCTATAGCCCACACCGACACCGGTCAAAAAATTAATGTTGGATCCATTGCCTTTGATCTGATTTTTATGAGCGAGGGCATGAACATTGGCTTCTGCAAAAAGGCCGCGATATACGGATGGCTTCGCATAAAGCCGAAGACCTAAACCGGCGCCGCCGCCATAAACGGTGGAGCCAACATCTTGCCAATATACAAATACGGGCAACATACGTAATCCTACCGTGAGACGCGGGAGGGTTGGAATTTCATATTCAAGAGACCCTTTCAAAAGAACGTCGCCACCGCGATCGCGTGAACCTGTAGAAATCCCGGGACCTCCTGAAAGCTCAAGCTGCCATCGACCTTCATCCCAACCTGCCATCGCTGTTGCAGGGAGCAGGATTAAGAGACAACAACCGATCAAGATACTATGTGACAAACGCATAAGACAACTACTCCAACCATGATTACATCGTACAGCTCATTTTTACATCGCACAGGCACCTGTGCAAAGATGCTCAACACGATTTATCTCAGAAGATTCTTAGATTGTATATTATCGTTAAGCCTGCTGCAAAATTGTACTTGATTAAAATAAAAGGTATAGGAAAACCCTTTTATTTATAGGGTGATTTGTGGGGGAGCACCACACCCCGCCAGCTGTGCCGCGCTGTGGCTCAGGGCAGCATATCCATACCGAGATGGCAAAATTGGATATCTGTTTCTTATAGACCGCTGGCTGCGCCGAGTTGATCAATCATGGAAATCATGGGCAGGAACAAAGACACAAATAAAATGAGTACGACAGTTCCAATGATCAAGGTGAAAACAGGCTGTAAGGCTTCTGCCAATCCACCAATTGCCAAGCGCACTTCTTCTTCGTAGACATCGGCGATTTGTTCGGCAACTTGATCGACACGCCCCGATTCTTCACCGGTCACAAACATGTCCACGATAACCGGCGGCAGCACACCCGAGGCGCGCATAGGCTCTTCCAGACCGCCTCCTTTTTCAACATTACTGCGCATAGCACTTAAGGATTCAGCAACTGCACGATTGTGTATGGCGTCTTTGGTCAGATCTAAGGTGGACAGTAGCGACAATCCGCTGCGCAAGAGAAGACCCATGGTACGGCACATCTCTGTAATGGCATTCTTATGTATGATCGTGCCTATAATGGGCAGTTTCAATTTAAGATAATCGATGGCAAGCCGCCGTTTTATATCCCGTACAAACCAGAATTGGTAGAGGGCTGCCAATAACGCTAAGAGGGCTAGAGGCGTCCACCACCACGAGCGGATAGCCGCTGATACCTCTATGAGCAAGCGTGTGTTTCGGGGGATATCCATATTGGAGCGCATGAAAAATTCTGCGAAGACAGGAACAACGAAGGAAGTGATCACAAACAACGCTACAATGGTGGCGACAATGAGTAACACGGGATAAATCATGGCGCCGCGAACGCGTTTGCGTAGTGTTTCCCGTGTCGCACGGTATTCGGTGATTCGTTTCAAAACAATCGCTAAGGTACCGCTCGCCTCGCTGGCACGAATCAAATTCACGAAGACCGAGTCGAAATAATAGGGATGTCGATCAAAAGCCTGCCACAGAGCGTTTCCGCCTTCAACGTATTGGGCAATGTCCTGGAATAGATTTTTGGTTGCGGCCCGTTCGCTGCGCATGGCTAAGGATTTCAAGGCGCGCAAAATAGAAACGCCCGATTCCAAGAGCATGATCAATTGCCGTAAAAACAAGGTAATATCGTTATATCGCACACTTCCGGGGGCGAAAAGCTTTGGTTTCGGCGATAGATGCGCGTGATTTCGATTCTCTTCCGTTCGCTCCGCGATAGAATTGAGTGTAACGCGTTTCATCCGGCCTAAAACACCTTGAGATTTTTCCGGGGTGTTCTCCATAAATATCAACTCCTTATCTGTCGACGATACAAAGGCTTTTTGCTGTTTCTTTTCAAATGCTTCACTCGGGTTTGAGAGTCCTGTAAGAGAGCGTTTGGCATCCTTGTTCATCCACCAGAACTACCGATTCTACAGCGTATTTTCCTAAAACGCGCATTTCAACCCTATCGGCGCGTCTAATTGTACTTTCACTGACTAGGCAATACACCTTTTCGCCCTCGGGCCACGGCAATGCATTATTGAAATACGTGTGCCATGCCTTTTCATCCATTGCAGTTATGTTTGTGTTGGCCTCGGCAACGTGCGTATCAATAACAGTAGGCCCTTTTTTAGCGTTTCCCGCTGCGCCGCGATAGACACGGTATGAAAAAGCGCGATCCGGATCGGGAAGTGTTCCCTGCTGTATTTTGTCGAAAAGGTAGCCTTCCGCACTTTCTAATCCCGCAATGGCATAATGACGGGCTTGCGTTTTATAAATGAGGCGTTTTCCATCTTCCAGTTCCAAAGACATGTAACGGATATAGGTAACGCCGAGCAATGAAAAGAGACTGAGAAAAGAAAGGGCAATAAAAAGAGCTGCGCCCGATCTACGGTAGTGAAGGGCCGCGACAGGCGGCACGCCACACGCTTTTTCTGTTGCTAGGTCCATGGTGGACGCTTTCACTATAAAGGTTTGATCAGGCATAGATTAATTCACATATATGGGAAAGGTCGATATGCGCGACAGATGCTTATCCACCCGTGCGCCTTCCATAAGGGACAGGCTGACTTGCAGCATTAAGGGTGAGGATGCTTCCTCCCAGCTATCTCGCCATTCGGTGCCGTCGCTATATTCAATATGGATTCCCGTCACTGCAGGGAAAAGATCAGCAGCTGTTTCTTCGTCGGGGGCAGCGCTCAATAGGCGGGTGTAGCGCACCAGTGTCGCTTCGCCTTGCTCTCTTTCAATGGCATAGCGAACCAAATATGTTTCCGAGCGTTGCGTTGCAGGATTATTATAGGCGACGGGGAAAGCAATACGATCATCTTCAAACCGTAGCCGCCAAAAATTTTCTGTATCTTCATAGAAGAGATGCTGACCCTTCAGTGCGGCTCCCGAGATTTTTGAGGAAACCATGTTTTCGAAATCTGATGTCATGACCTCAAAGACCAAGGAGGCTGGTGATTTAAGCGTTGCGTGACTAAAACATCGCCCCAATATCGGGTAAGTTTAAAGAAGGCGGTGGCGCCAATCGTGGATACCAAAGACAAGAGACTTACGGCCAACAACAATTCAAATAAGGTAAAGGCTCGGTTTATTTTCGGGAGTGTAGCAGTCATAAGGGCGTCTCTCCCACTGCTTCAAGTGCGTTATTGACGGGGTGAATTCGATGGGCGCCAACGGCAGAGGTTAGTGCGCACTCATGGGCTCTGCCTTGTGAACGCCAAGAGACCGTTACCGTCACTTCATAACTAGCCGCATCTTTTGATAAAAGACGACCCCACACAGAACAATTGAATTTATTGTATAAGCCCAGATTACGTTCATGAGCATGGCGCGATACTAAATCTGCGGTGGGAACAGGCGGTATTTTACTGCGCAATACGCCGGAGTTATCCGGGACGATCGGAAATAAACCTAAGTCGTTGGTTCGCTCATTCTCCCAAGAAAAAGAATCGGGACAGGTCACGAGCAAATTCAAAACATTCTCCCCCACCTCCATAGCGATGCTATTGTCTCGCTCTTCAGCTGCCAAGCGAACCGCAATGAGGAAGAGGGAAATGAATATGCTAAAAGCAAGAGATACAATTGAAAGAGCGACGATAATTTCAACCAACGTAAAACCGCTCTTAACCTTTTTGTATCTGCCCAATTTTTTGAACTGCATAGCTGTTATCATACAACTGGATTCCGAAAAGGAAGGGCTCTGTAAAGTCTCCACAACCTAAGGGCGTACTACCCCGATAGAACTTATTATACAAGCACTTCTATCAGATTCAAAATTGCTCAGCCCCGTGTATTGGAGACTAGAGAATTATCTCATGATTGTATGCGGCTATTACGCAAAAAGCACCCCATCGTTTTATTGAGCGTTGATACGAAAAAATGGCCGAAATACACTTTCGCTTGTTTCGAATCGGAAAATTAGTAACCATCGTGGGTTCGGGTAGAATCATG